>JANOXS010000012.1:0-37489 GCA_031418535.1 Hyphomicrobiales bacterium
TGGCGCTGACAGTGCCGCTCAACAGGCTGGCATTGGCCTTGCCCTCGCCTGTGGCAATGCAAACAGCGGTGATCACCTCAGCGGTCCTCATAGGGGCCTTGGCGGTTCTCATGGCTGATAAGATGATCCGGCCAAGCTGCCCCATCTTGAACAGGTGCGCCCGCCTGTTAGGCCTTACAGGGCGAATGCTGCCCACCTTGTATGACGGATCGAACATGGCGATGGTTTGGTCAAGCGATTTCAAGTCTTCAACCAGCCGCAAGATACGCTTTTGCAGGGAGTCAATCTCGCCCGCAATTCTTGCCCGCTTATCTCTTAAGGCTGGAATTGCATAAGTGTTCATGCCACCGATTTAGGTATATGAAGCT
Source organism: Hyphomicrobiales bacterium (assembly GCA_031418535.1). Taxonomy (GTDB): domain Bacteria; phylum Pseudomonadota; class Alphaproteobacteria; order Rhizobiales; family Aestuariivirgaceae; genus Aestuariivirga. The sequence goes on from JANOXS010000012.1 coordinate 369, forward strand.
AAGGATCAATAGAAACCTTGTGGCGTTTGCGCCATAATACCGCTGACGCGACAATTTACGGTCGAGTATGCAACATTGTTCAAATTGATGTTGCCAGCATTTGTCACGGAAAAACTGCCCTTGCCACTGGGCGGAACTTCAAACCATTTCCGGGTTTCGGTGTTACGTCGTGTTGGTGGATGGGATCCTTACAACGTGACTGAAGATGCAGATTTGGGCTTGCGCTTAGCCCGACATGGCTATGCAACTGAAATGCTGGACAGCATCACTTATGAAGAAGCAACTTTTCGTTTCGCCGATTGGCTTCATCAAAGAAGCCGCTGGATGAAAGGATTTATGCAAACTTGGTGTGTGCATATGCGCAACCCGGTGGCTTTGCGCGAAGAGATTGGCACCTACGGTTTTTGCGCGATGCAAGCGACCACGCTTGGTTTAATTGTGTCGGCACTGTTTCATCCATTTTTGATTGTTCACGCCATTTACATTCTTTGCATTGGGCAATTTAGCGCAAGTACATCGACTCCGCTCTTGCAGGCCTTGGTGGGGCTTAATATTGTTGTGTTATTCATAGGCTATAGCACTGCAATTTATGCTGGTTATAAGGCCCTGCGCGCGAAGCATATTTCTGGCTGGTGGCTGGTTTTAGCGACCATGCCGCTCTATTGGTTTCTTATGAGCGTTGCAGGTTGGATGGCCCTTCGACAATTCATTTTCAACCCGCATTACTGGAATAAAACCAGCCACGGGCTTTCGCGCTTCCAAAAATGACAATGCCTTATTTGGCGCCTGTCACAACAATAATTGACGGCCCCAAGATGACGATAAAAATTACCGGCAAGAAGAACAGGATCATCGGCACGGTCAATTTTGGAGGAAGCCCGGCTGCTTTCTTTTCGGCTTCGGCCATGCGGTCGTTGCGGTTTTCTTGGGCCAGCACGCGCAGGGCTGTACCAAGGGGCGTACCGTAGCGTTCAGACTGAATAAGGCTGGTCACAACTGATCGAACGGTTTCCAGGCCTGTGCGCTTGCTCAAATTGTCCAATGCCTTGCGGCGGTCTTGCAGATAAGACAGTTCAGCCACGGTCAAAGCCATTTCTTCTGCGAGCGGAACGGATTGGCTGCCAATTTCTTTAGCCACACGCTGAAATGAAGGCTCCAACGCCATGCCTGATTCAACGCAAATGAGCAGAAGATCGAGCGCATCAGACCACGCTTTTTTGATCGATGCTTTGCGTTTGGACACCATGTTTGAAACCGCGATCGACGGAATGTAAAATCCGATTACCAACGCTACGATGGTGATCACCAAGCGAATGTTTGGCGCAAATTTTTCTGCAAAAAATGTGGACACATAAACAAAAGTGATGATGCCCACTACGAGAGGAACGATCATGCGCAGGGCCAAGAATGTGACCAAATGTTTTTCAGACCGAAGGCCTGCTTGACGTAATTTTATCCGCGAGGTTTCAGCTTCAAACAATTTTCTAAGATTGAGGGATTCAACAAGTTGTTGGAAAGTGCCCGCCTTTACTTTTTCACGAAGTCTGGCTTCGCCGCCGGACAATGCTGCTCGTTGCGCTGCTTTCAACTTGTCGCGTTCAATTGCTACATCTTTAATGCGCGCGTTGAGCTTGTCATTGGCAAAGAGCGGCATCGTTAGTGAAACGATCGTTCCAAACACTGCGAATGCCACCAAGATGGTGATCGCATTTTCTGGTTGTAAGAGTGCCGCTATCAAGTTCATAGGTTTCGTCCAATACAGGTCGTCAAATTTGGAAGTTGATCATTTTCTTCATAACGAGAACGCCGATGGTCATCCATGTGGCGCTGCCCACCAGCAAAGTGTTTCCCATTTGGGTGTGAAACAAAGGATCAAGATAAGTAGGATTCAAAACCGTCAATGCGCCAACGAGCAGAAATGGCAATGAACCAATGATGGCCGCCGATGATTTAGCTTCTTGGCTGACTGCTGCCACTTTGGCTTTCATCTTTTTGCGATCACGCAAAACGCGCGAAAGGTTACCCAGAGCTTCAGATAAGTTACCGCCAGTTTTGGCCTGAATCGTCATGACGATGGCGAGAAAGTTTACTTCAGGAAGTGGAATACGCTCAACCATGCGCTCAAGGCCTTGATCAAGAGTAATGCCGACACGTTGACCCTCAACCACTTCTAAGAATTCCGGCCCAACAGGTTCGCCCGATTCTGTGGCGATAATTTTCATGGCTTCAGAGACTGGCAGACCGGACTTTAAACCACGAACCATAACGTCAATGGCGTCAGCAAAATCATCCAAAAACACATTTTGGCGACGGCGTTTTAAAATGCCCAAAAACCACCTTGGCAAACCCAAGGCGCCAACAAATGCCACGGCTCCAGACACCACCATTGGTGCGCCCAAAATAATCGACACTACACCGAGCGCAAGACCCAGAAAAATTGAAACCATCCAAAAGCCTTTAGCTGAAATGCTAAGGCCAGCCTGCTCCAACGTCCGGCTCAGGGTCGCGCGAACTTTGCGTCTTTCGGTGTCGGTTTTTTTTACGGCATTCAGCGAGTCTTGAATTTGACGGCGACGGGTATCTTTGGTGTCTTCAGAAAAACGCGCGCGAAATGACCCTCCGCTGGATTCAAGTTTTTTGCCTGATGCCACAGCTTTAACGCGACCGCTTGAGGCATTGTTTGAAAACAATGGAAACAGAACAGCAACTGCCAATCCGCCCACGGCAAGGGCTACCATGACTGAAAATGCGATATCGGTTAAATCTTGGCCGAACATGGTTTATTCCTTCAGGTCACTCAGGCTTTGAGATCACGCGCTTCAGCTTTTTCGAGTGCTTCAGCTAAACGGCGCTCTTCATTGTAATAACGGGCACGATCCCAGAAATGCGGACGGGCAATGCCAGTTGAGCGGTGCTTGCCAATAATTTTACCAGCGGCATCTTCGCCCACGATATCGTAAATGAACAAGTCTTGGGTGATGATCACATCACCTTCCATGCCAACGACTTCGGTGATGTGGGTGATTTTACGCGACCCATCACGCAAGCGCGTCGCTTGCACGATAACGTCGATTGACCCCACAATCATTTCCTTGATGGTTTTGGATGGCAGCGAGAAGCCGCCCATTGTGATCATGGATTCCAAACGCGAAATTGCTTCACGGGGGCTGTTGGCGTGGAGGGTGCCCATCGAGCCATCGTGACCTGTGTTCATGGCTTGAAGCAAATCAAATGCTTCAGGCCCACGGACTTCGCCCACGATGATGCGTTCTGGACGCATACGCAGACAGTTTTTCACAAGATCGCGCATGGTAATGGCGCCTTCGCCTTCGAGGTTTGGCGGGCGGGTTTCCAGACGCACCACATGCGGCTGTTGCAATTGAAGCTCGGCTGCGTCTTCACAGGTAATCACGCGCTCGTCGGAATCGACATAACCCGTCAAACAATTGAGCAAAGTGGTTTTGCCGGAACCTGTACCACCAGAAATCAAAACGTTGCAGCGCACACGTCCTATAATTTCAAGAATGGTAGCGCCTTCAGGTGTGATGGATTTATACTTCACCAAATCTGGCAGACGCAGACGGTCTTTTTTAAATTTACGAATGGTGAGAGCAGCACCATCAATAGCCAGTGGAGGCACGATAACGTTGACGCGTGAACCATCGGGCAAACGCGCGTCGCATATCGGGCTGGCTTCATCGACACGACGGCCAACTTGGCTCACGATACGTTGGCAGATATTTAAAAGTTGGGCGTTGTCGCGAAAGCGCACGCCAGTCTTTTGCATTTTACCATCAACTTCGATGAACACAGCATTGGCACCGTTCACCATTACGTCGGCAATGTCGTCGCGGGCCAACAAAGGTTCAAGCGGGCCATAGCCCAACACGTCGTTGCAAATGTCCTCGAGCAATTCTTCTTGCTCGGCGATCGACATGATCACATCTTTAAGTGCTATAATTTCGTTGACGATGTCGCGGATTTCATCGCGGGCGGCATCGCGGTCGAGCTGGCCCAACTGGGTAAGATCAATCGCGTCAATCAAAGCATTAAAGATTGTGCTTTTAATATCGTAGTAGGAATCTGATTTGTGTTTGCTTTCAACGGGCGCTGCCTTTGGAGGGGCCACCGCCGCAGCAACGCGTGCTGTCGTTTGGTTGCCAGCAAACCCAGCAGTTGTAGCAGGCTTCATATCAGGCACAAAAGCGGCACTGGCCGCAGCGGGTGCCGCAATCGAAGGCGGGTTAGCACTTGGTGAGGGAGGAACAGTGACAGGAGAGGTGCCGCCAGTGTCGGTTCTTTTGCCGAACATTCTTATGTTTCCTTATTTCTTTTTCATCATTGGCAGGCGAAATGCAAAGCGCCCCGGTTTGGCAGCTGATTTTTGAGTGCCCGCTACGGTTTCAGCGAGTCCAAACAAAATTTCAGCCGACTTAGATTTTGGCGCAACTTCAAACACCATCTGGCCATTGCCTTGCGCAAGTCCAAAACTTTGGGGATCATGCGGAATTATGGCAGTTGGCTGGATACCAATAGCTTTGCCAAAATCAGCCGCTGGAATTTCTGGCCGTTTTGGCACACCAACTTGATTGAGGATCAGGCGAGGCAGTTTGTCATGGGGTCTTGATGTCTTCAGAAGATCAACGAGGTTCTTAGCGTTGCGTAGGCTTGGCAATTCCGGTGTTGCTGTGATGATTATTTCATCGGCATTCAACAAAGTATATTTAACCCATGGCGCCCACAGGTTTGGCACGTCGACCACAACAAGAGGAGCTGAATGGCGCACAACGTTCAAAACAGTTTCAACCGAATGGGCTTCGATGTTCATTTCGCGTTCAATGCCACCAGGCCCATTAAGCAAGCTCAACTTGCTGCCCAACTTCGTCATTAAACGTTCGATCAATGTGGCATCAACACGGTCTGGTTGACCGAGGGCTTCATAAATTCCGCCGCCTGCATCTTGGTTGAAGTTCAATGATGATGTGCCGAAGGACAAATCCAAATCAGTTATGATGGTTTCCATCGCCAGTTTTTGCGATGTGGCCCACGCAATGTTGTGGGCGATTGTTGACGAACCAACACCCCCTTTTGATCCCACAAAAGCAACAATGCGGCCCAAGGGCGCTGCCTTTGGATCATTGTAGAGATGGGCTACGGTTTCAATGAAACTTACCGCGGACACCGGAGCTACAATATATTCGCTCACGCCGTTTTTGATCAATTCACGGTAGAGAACCACATCATTGACGTGACCGATCACAATTACTTTTGTGGTGGGCTGGCAAACTTCGGCCAATTGGCTGAGCTCGCCCATGATCGAATGACGATCACCGTGGGTTTCCACTACCAACACATTTGGCGTGGGTTCAGTTTGATGAACTTGGATTGCAGCTTGAATGCCACCCAGCTGAATGCTGACATGCGCCCGCGACATCCGGCGGTCCACACTTGCAGTCTGCAAAGTTTGACCGGTCTGCTGGTTGTCACAGAAAATGCCGATGTTAATGCGCGGCACCAATGCAACTGGAAAATTATCGCTCTGCATTGGAAGGGTGGGTTCTGCGACTGCGGTGTTCATATTTTATATCCTGTCCTGACCAACCTGGTCTTGGGGTTTTTAGGCGATAAGTTTAGAAGAATGAGAAGAATGACGATCGGGTAGTTGCTGGTGTTTCAAGTTTTTTGATTGCGTTTACCCGGGACGCAGCCCGAATGGGGTCAATTGGGGTGGGCACAATCAAAGTATTGGGATCGGCAACCATGGCTGCGATGTTTGCTTGAACGGCACAGCCATGCGAAGCGAAATGATCATTCATTGCTGTATCGCTCAGATCATCTGGCCACTCACCGCATTTTTTGGTCTTGGCGAATGTCGAAATATAAGACAGCACAACCGGGCTTCCGGCCCTTCCAGAATAGGTCGACACTCTCATCATATTGCGGCCTATACCCTGCTGAGACATCAAGGCTGCAATTTCACTTGCGACACGTGCTGATTTTCCGCCGCCGCTTGGGCGGCTGATGGTGATCGGCGTTACACCAGATGACACCGCTTGGTTTACGAAGCCTTGGACGGCATTAACTTGGCCTGCTTGCAATGTGCCTTGAGCCGACGATACTTCTAAAGTGATCGGGCCTTTTTCAACTGAAATCGGGAACGCTTCAGAGCCACCATAAGCAACTGTTGGTCTTGAGTCATCCAATGCAGCTTCATCAGTGATGCAGCCTGACAGGCTTATTGCGGCAAAACACATCAGTGCCAGAGCACTAGGACGCGACAAAAATAATGATTTGGTTTTCATGATACGGGTACGCTCCAAACTACTCAACGATAAAGCCAACATTGCCATTGTAATTGCCTTGCGGGGCTTTGCCGCCAGTGCTGTATTTTTTATTCAACCGACCAAAGAACAAAGCTTGACGCTCGGTTGATGGTTGGAAATTCAAATCAGGTGATGTTAATTGTTGTTGCGAAACACTGCGCACAATATGCGGTGTTACAATCACCACCAATTCAGTTTCGTTCGACGTGAAATCACGGCTGCGGAACAATGCTCCCAGAACCGGCAATTTCTTCAGGCCCGGTGTTCCTGATGCGTTTTGTCGTGTCGATTCACGGATCAAACCTGCCAACATCATGGAGCCGCCATTTGGCATTTCCAAAACTGTGTCGGCCGAACGCTTGTTTACACTTGGCACGTTTTGAATGCCGGACTGAACTGTGTTTAGTTCACTCACCGCGGTATGAATTTTAAGATTGATGCGACCTTCGCTCAAAACTACTGGCGTGAAACTCAGCTCAACACCGAACTCTTTGAACTTGATATCGCAAGTTGCGGGCTTTGTGGAATAGTCACAAATTTGATAAGGGAATTCGCCGCCGGCTTTGAAGCTTGCGTCTTGACCTGACAACGCTGTGAGGTTTGGTTCAGCCAAAGTACGAAGCAAGCCGTCGCTTTCCATGGCTTTTACTACGCCATCAAAATTGCTGTTGCCCGACGCAAATGAAGCTTTGTAACCACCATTGCTGCTCAGATCACTTGCGGCAAATGGATTGATGTTTGAAAGATTAAAGGCGAATTTTCCGGCATCAATTAACGCGCGGAAGTTTACGCCGAATTGCTTCAGCACATCGCGTTGAATTTCAACCACCTTCACTTGCAGCATCACTTGGTCTTCACCAGCAATTCTAATGGTGTTTACAATTTTGCCGCCACCAGCAAAAAATGTGGCAGAGTCAATGAACTGTGCTGCCAGATCTTCGGCCTGTTTGGCTTCAGATGGATTAAGAGCGGTGCCACCAAGAATAACATTCTTGCCAAGGGTGTCGACTGTAATGCGTGTGCCGGGCATCGAACGCTGCATTAATTTTGTGAGCGGCAAGGTGTCCAAAGCAACTTCAAGATCCAAAGCCATAATCTGTTGGCCTTCAGCATTGAAGAAAAACACATTAGTTTGGCCCTGTTTGCGGGCAAACAGGTAAGCTGTGTTTTTGCTACGTACCACCGCGTCCACAACTTCGGGATTGCCGACGACAACATCATGGGCTTCTTCCGGCAGATGGATGATGATCGACTTATCTAAGCCGATGCGCACATAGCGACTTTGTTCACCATTTTGGGTAACGTTAATATCCACTGCTTTTGCTGTTGAAATCGCAAGTGGCGATGCAACAAGAAAAGACGCGAGAAGCGCAGCTGCGCAGGATGAAATTTTCATAAGAGCACCGGATGATTTACGTGATTTTGCAATTGAGTTTTTCATGGTCATCATCTCAGTTATTCGTTGCATAGGTTTCAACGCCGTAGCGTACGATTAGTGTGTCGCTGCCTACGCGCTTGGCATTGCCCGAATATTTTCCGGCAAGTTGTGGACCTTCTAATTCCATATTCTTGCCGTCATTTTCGGCAATCGAGCGCAGCGATAAAGATAACTCGCCTGATGATTCAACCAAGGCCATCACTTCGGTTTGCGGTTGGGTCAATTCAAGAGTTGCGGTTTCGCCTTTTTCCACAGTCACAGCATCGCCTTCAGCGGCTTGGCGATATTGCTGATTGACAGCCAGAACGCGGACATTGGTAACAACGGTTTCAGATTTGATGGTGGTTGAATCTTTGCCATTAATCTTCTTGGTCAAGATCACGTCTACACGGTCATCCGGCAATATAAAGCCGCCTGCTGACGAGCGCGAAGAGATGGCCACAGAAATGGCGCGCATGCCCTTGGGCAAAATGGCACTCATGAAGCCACCTGCGCCTGGACGCACAATTTTCTTTTCGAGAATGGCTTCACCTTCATAGAGCGCTAAACGGGCGCGGGCTGGCTCAAGCTCGGTCAAAGCATCTGGCTTTACGTCTTTGGTGATCATAGATGGCAGCACATTATCTTGTGGCCAAGATTTCCAGACCAAAGTGCCGGGGCCAAAACGATCGCCCATCAACACATCTTTTCCGGCGAAGAGCACATCCACGGTTTTAAGAACGGGTTGTTCGATTGCCTGAACTTCCTGTTTCTTACCAATGAAACCTTTGGCCATAAGGCCAGCCATGATGGCTGAACCAATTGCCAAAACGAACATCAAACCACGCATCTTACTCATCGTCTTATCCTCACACGGCGAACTAACCGCCAAATCGAAAACTAACTTTGTGCTGGAATGGTCAAATTTAGGTTAATGACCAAGCTCCAAATCACGATTATGTTAAAGAGTGCATCCACCAAGTGTCTTTGAAAGCTAGAATTCCGCCGATGGCGAATGCAAATCCGTAGGGAACATTTGGTTTCAGAGACCTCAACTTTTTGCCGAAACTCGCAGTAAATGCGGTGTCGCCTTCAATTTCCCACGAGATTGAAATGGCAGACCAAATGCCAACCACCAAGGCGAGCACACCACCGGCCATTACGGTCATAAATAAAAATGGAACAGACTGCGTGGTTCCAAACCATAAGCCGGCCGCTGCCATCAATTTGGCGTCGCCGCCGCCAAAAAAGCCAAGTTGAAAGAAAATAAAGCCCGCAACAAATAAACCGACGCCCGCTGCTAAATGCATGCCAAAGTCAGCCAGAGGCATTCCAGTTGCTAGGGCCATCGGGAAAAAAAGAACCGCAGTAAGTATGGTGAGCCAGTTGGGGATGCGCAGTGACATTACATCACTCGCAGCTGCAAAAATCAAAAGCAATGGCAAGAGAGATATAGATAAAGTGTGCAGCATAGTTATGTCCATCTTCGCTGGCGCGCTTTTAAGCATGTCCAGCTTGGTTTGAGATGGGTTACATTCCCACAGCTTCCGTAAAGACCAAGTTAACCCTGATCGAAAGTTTTGTGAAAAACCAAATTGAGTGGAGCGCTGAGGCGAAAGTATTTTGGTAACTTAAGATTCACCATTGTCTGGCAAGACTTCTGTAACTGTAATTTTTTAGTTTTGTGTGTAACATGAGGAATGCGATGATGAAGTCTGGATTATGGTCCCTGTTGGCAAGTGCTGCCACACTGGTTGTGGTCGCAAGTTCTGTGCAGGCAGGCCAGCCGCTGACACTTTTAACTGACAAATCCATGATGATCACATTGGCAGGCGAACCATCAACAGTGATCGTCGGCAATCCGTCGATTGCTGATGTCAGTTTGAACGGTAAACAAATCTTCTTACACGGTCATGCTTACGGCGAAACCAGCCTTACGGTGCTCGACAAAGACGGAAATACATTGGCAGATTTTGACTTATCGGTCAGCAGCGCCAACATGAATTCGCTGGTCGTCTTTAAAGGCGGTCCGTCACCAACCCGTTTCTCTTACACTTGCGCGCCCTACTGTGAAGCCGCGATGCAACCTGGTGACAATCCAGCATTCTTTGATGATACGCTGCAAGCAAATGCAAAGAAAAATGCTTTGGCCACTGGCAAGCCCACTGCTGAAGCTGCTGCTCCTGCTGCACCACAGTAACGCGACTATGGTTTTTCGAATTGAAGCAGTGGTTTTCACAAACCGCTGCTTTTTTTGATTTTAGTTACAATTTAACTGAATTTATTCAAGACCCCGAAATCGTCTGTTGTTAGATTTCCGGGAACAGGGGCGGAAATCGCTTTCCGCTACGGGAGAGTTTTATGATTGGAAAATTTTTGGCTCGAGTTTTGCGAAGCAAAAAACGCTTTGCCAAAGCAGATGACGGCGTTGCTGCCGTCGAATTTGCTTTGGTCGTGCTCCCATTTATTATGGTGCTTGGGGTTGTTCTTGAAACCGGCATTATGATGTTCACGGAATATACATTACAAGCCAGCGTTCAACAGGCGGCCCGCTTGATGCGCACGGGTCAGGCACAAGCCACTGGCATGTCTGCCGCAGCATTCAAAACTGAAATTTGTAAAACGGCCGGCATTATTATGAATTGTGCGAGTGGCGTTACGGTTTATTCCGACAGTGCACCAACATTTGCTGCTCTCAAAGCAAAGCTTCCTCTAAATTTGAATATTGGAATCCAGCCTGATGGTTCGGCAAGTGCTGCATCTTATAAATGCGGCGCACCCCTTGAGGCTGTTGGTGTTGTGGCAACCTATGATTGGAAATTCATTTTTCCGTTTATGGATTTCAATGCCAATGTGGCTGGCGGCAAAAAGAAACGTTTGGTGGGAATCGCCATGTTCTCCAATGAACCCTATCCAGCTGGCGCTACATGCCCATAAGGATGATGATGATGAAAAAGCCAACACCTTCATTTTTTGAAAACGACTCTGGAATGCCAGCCATTGAATTTGCACTCGTCATGCCTTTTCTCATTTTTATGTATTTTGGCTTGATTGACGTGACTGGGTTGATTTCGTTCAACCGAAAGATTACGGCATCCGCTGGGGCAACTGCCGATCTGGTCGCTCAATCGCGCAACGATATTCTTAAATCTGTCATTGTAGACGACTATAATGCGACCGCTATGATCATGGCACCCACTCCAATTGCTGATGTTCGCGTTGAAGTTTGGGCATTCCGCAACGTGGGTGGCACCATCACAAAAACGTGGTCAACCAATAATGGCAGCGGACCTTCCTGCGGCGTTCAACCTTCAACTGCAACAATGATGCCGCTGATGGTGGCTGGTAATGATGTTATCGTCGCCCGCTCTTGCATGAATTGGACACCTTATGTCGGTGGCTTTTTAGGAACGACAATTTTAGGCGCCACCACGTTTCTGATCTCGCAAACTATCGCGGTGCGCCCGCGATCTTCGCTGACCCTCACCTGCTGGCAAACGACAAAGGCCGCCGGCACCGGCTGCACGTAAGTAGGCAAACACAAATACAAAGACCGCTTGAAATTCAGGCGGTCTTTTTTATTGCCGCAGCCATCAGCGCCGTTCATACATGGTCTCGAATTAAGGATTGTGTGGTTTGAGCCTCTTTCTATTTTGCATGGTATTGTTGGCTGCATTTCTCCATGCCTCATGGAATGTGCTGGTAAAATTCAATATCGATCGCTTTCTGGCATTGTTTTTGTTGCAGAGTCTCATGGGAATTATGGGGCTCGTCATGCTGGCCCTTTTTGCGTGGCCATCACAGGCCAGCCTGCCCTTTGCCGTTGTGTCTGGAATTTTGCACACCGGTTATAATCTGCTTTTGGCGCGCAGCTATCGTGATGGAGATCTGAGTGTCGTATATCCAGTGGCGCGGGGCACAGCGCCGCTGATCACCTTAGGGGCCAGTACATTTTTTGCACATGATACGATTTCGGCACCCGCAATTGCTGGCATTCTGATTTTGATTGCCGGCATATGGCTTATCGCACTGGGCCCATCTAAAGCCCTCAGAGTGGACCGAACGACGTTGCGCTTTGCCTTGGCCACCTCGTTCTTTATTGGGTGCTACACAATTGTGGATGGTTTGGGTGGGCGAGCTTCAAACTCTGCATCAGGATACACGGGATTGGTGTTTGTGTTTGATGCTATTGGCATGGCGGCCGTTGGGAACTATTTGCGTGGGGTTGGAATTTTCAAAGCAGTGCAGCCGTTCTGGCGCAGTGGCGCTGTTGGGGCACTTGCCTCAGGATCAGCCTATTGGATTGTCATTTGGGCCATGAGCATGGCGCCCATCGCCGTAGTTGCAGCGCTTCGCGAGACAAGTATTTTATTTGCAGTTGGCCTATCTGCAAAAATACTCAAAGAAACTCTCACGTTTTCAAGAATTGCAGGTGCGATATTAGTGGTTATAGGCGCTATTGCTCTTCGGATTTAAAAATCTGTGCTATATGTCATACAAATAGGGAGCTTTTGGTATGACACTTCACAAAAACTATATTGATGGAACTTGGTTCGAAGGATCAGCCGTCACCATCGATATCAACCCATCTGATGTGAGTGATGTGGTGGGTGAATACACACAAGCAAGCATTGCGCAGACCGAAGCTGCGATTGCTTCAGCCAAAGCGGCTTTCCCCGCTTGGTCAATGACGACACCGCAGCAGCGCGCGGATGCTTTAGAGATGATTGGGGTGGAATTGCTTGCGCGCAAGGATGAGGTTGGCCGCATGTTGGCGCGTGAAGAAGGCAAGCCCCTTTCCAACGGAATTATGGAAACGGCGCGGGCCGCCCAGATTTTTAAATTCTTTGCTCAGGAAGCTTTACGCATTGAAGGTGTTTCTGTTGCTTCAACCCGTCCCGGTGTTGATGTTGCAATCACCCGCGAGGCTGTTGGCGTTGTTGGGCTGATATGCCCGTGGAATTTTCCCATCGCTATTCCGGCATGGAAAATTGCGCCTGCTTTGGCTTATGGAAATTGCGTGGTGTTTAAACCTGCGGATTTGGTGCCGGGCACAGCGTGGATGCTGGCTGAAATTATTTCACGCTCTGGCTTGCCCAAGGGAGTGTTCAATCTGGTTATGGGGCGGGGCTCAGTTGTGGGTCAGACCATGCTCAATTCCCGCGATGTAAATGCCGTATCGTTCACAGGCTCAGTTGAGACGGGAGCGAAAGTGGCGATGGCCATGGCATCGCGCGGGGGCAAATTTCAATTGGAAATGGGCGGCAAAAATCCTCTGGTTGTCATGGATGATGCCAATGTCGATGCTGCGGTGGCAGCGGCCCTTGATGGATCTTTTTTCCAATCGGGCCAACGATGCACGGCTTCATCACGTTTGATTGTGCAGGCAGGCGTGCATGATCAATTTGTTGATAAATTGGTTGCGGCCATAAAGGCCTTGAAAGTTGATCACGCGTTAAAAGACGGCACCCAGATTGGACCCGTGGTTGATGAGAGCCAACTGGCACAAGATGAAAAATATATTCAAATCGGGCGCGATGAAGGTGCGGAACTAGCTTGGGGTGGAGAGCGTTTGAACCGCGACACCAAGGGATTTTATTTGTCGCCAGCCCTGTTCACCAACACCACAAATAAGATGCGCATCAATCAGGAAGAAATTTTTGGACCTGTTGCATCAGTCATCAAAGTTGAGAATTATGATGAAGCCTTGGCAATTGCTAACGATACGCCATTTGGTTTGTCGTCGGGAATTTTCACCAGCTCACTCAAATTTGCAACCGACTTTCGGCGCAAATCTGCTGCCGGCATGGTGATGGTCAATTTGCCAACAGCGGGTGTTGACTATCATGTGCCATTTGGGGGACGAAAAGGCTCGAGCATGGGATCACGCGAGCAAGGCCGCTTTGCCGCTGAGTTTTATACCAGCGTTAAAACGTCTTATATCTCGGCAGGTTGAGCCAAGCTGCGTTCGCGCAGGAATACAAACAGGCCGCTTGCTACAACTATGCTTGCACCAACAATAGTCCAAAAGTCGGGCACATCGCCGAACAGGACATATCCTAGAATGATCATCCAAATAATTTGGGTGTAGCTGAAGGGCGCTAACACTGATGCAGGTGCCAGTCTATGCGCCTGAATAAGTAGATAATGCCCAAAGCTTCCGGCTAGCCCCATGGCTAAAACGAAATACCACACATTGCCATGCGGCATTTGCCAGACCCATGGTTGCGGCAAAGCGCCAAAAGCGGCACCTGCCAGACAAACATAAAAGAGTGAAGTTGCCGAGTGATCGGTAGACCCAACTTTTCTTGTCAAAATGCTATACAAAGCTCCAGATAGAGTTGAGGCCAAAGAAAAAATCATCGCCCAATGAAAGTTCATGGTGCCGGGGCGCATGATGATAAGAACACCTATGAAACCAATGAGCACAGCACTCCACCGTCGCCACCCCACTTTCTCACCGAGCATTGGACCAGACAGAGCGCAGACCCAGAGTGGAATCATAAAGCTGATTGCAGCGGTTTGGGCGAGCTGCAAATAGTGCATTGCGGTGAAGTTGCAAATTGTGGCGCCCAGCAAAGTTGCACCGCGCAACACTTGAGCAGTGGGCTGTTTAGATTTAAGCAGATCGCCTCCACCCAGATACATGAGAGCAAAAAACGCAATTAAAGTTGCAAGCAAATAGCGCAAGAATACAGTGACGAGCGGCGGCAGGCTGCGCATCACTTCCTTGGCCGAGGCATCCAAAAACGAGAACACGAAGAATGCGGCGATCATCAATAAAATGCCTTGGGCATTTTTTGTCATCGCAGATCAATTCCACGTTCTGCAAAGCTTTGCCGCGTTGCGGCTAATGTGCCGCCTAAATCAATGGCTCGTGTTGCGCGTTCGAGCACTTCGGTTTCGAAGCCCAAAATCTTTGCGTCTTCGGCCGAATAACGCACGCAATAATCCAAAGCCAAACCGACCAAAGTTATTTTTGTGAAGCCCCGTTCCTTTAGATAACCGCCAAGGCCTGTGGGCGTTTTGTGATCATTTTCAAAGAATGCTGAATAGCTGTCAATTGATTTGCGAAAGCCCTTGCGAATGATGAGTTCGGCATGGGGCACATCTAAGTTTCTGTGAAATTCCGCTCCCGCACTTCCAATGATGCAATGATCTGGCCAAAGGGTTTGTGGCTCATAAGACATTTCGATCTGCGTGAAGGGCGCGTGGCCATGGTGCTGAGAGGCAAAAGATGAATGGCCTTCCGGGTGCCAATCTTGGGTGAGCACCACATGCTTATGCTCAGTTGCCACTGCATTGATGAGCGGCACAATTTCGTCGCCACCTGCAACAGCCAATTTTCCACCGGGGCAAAAATCATTTTGCAGATCAATAATGATGAGAACATTACTCATGGTGGCAAGGCAGCAGCGCAACCTTTAAAGGCTGGGAATTTATCAATGATCACATAGAGCGGGATTGGTTTCATCAATCCTGCTATGCGGCCTTTGTCTTCAAAGATGACGCGGTATTTTGGAGCTTTCAGTTTTTCGACAATTGACGGCGCTATGCCACCCGCCAAATAAACCCCACCACGCGCCTGCAAACACATGGCCGCATCGCCCGCAAGCCGAACAAGAAATGTCATAAAGTGATCTAAAGTTTTAACTGCCGATAAGTCATCGCCAGTCAAAGCCGCTTGCAATACGGCCTCCGGCGTTTCCAAATGAGGCGATGAACTTACGACACGATAAAGTGCCAAGAGGCCCGGACCGGTGAGAATATCTTCAACTTCCGCAAATTTTCCGATACCGACAATTTTATCGCGCAACGCTAATTCTTCGGCGTTGATGATTGGCAACGTGGTGTGGCCCATTTCACCGGGAATGGGCATCCAGCCGCCTTGTGGCAATGGCGCTAAAGTTGCCATGCCCAAACCAGTGCCGGGGCCTAAAACCACTTTCACTTGTGGTTTTGTTGATTTTACGCCGCCGATCTGGACTAAATCTTCATCGGAAATATGAGGTAGAGAATAGGCCAAAGCTTCAAAATCATTCAGCAACCGAAATGAATTGGCGTTGGTGGCTTCTTTCAATGAATTGGCGCTAAAGGTCCAATCGCGGTTGGTCAGCGTGATCATTTCGCGATCGACAGGTGCAGCAACCGCAATGGCCGCAGAATGCAAAGAAGTAACCGCGCGCTTGCTCAAATAATGCGAAACAGAAGCTTCCAGCGAGGGAAAGTTATCGTTCTTTTGCGCTTCTACGTCTTTGACTGCCATGGAGCCCTGCTCCACCAGCCCGAAACGTGAGTTAGTACCGCCAATGTCGCCGACGAGAGAAAGTTTTGTCATGGTCATTTGTCACTGCCACATGTCATACAAAAGGGCAACGGTTGACTGGACGTAGGCGCTTCATAATTGTAGGAGGGCACCTACCATGACCCTTGATATTAAAACCGAATCCGCCAGACGCCGTACTTTTGCGATTATTTCACATCCTGATGCTGGTAAAACCACGCTGACGGAAAAACTGTTGCTGTTCGGCGGTGCCATTCAGCTGGCGGGCCAAGTGCGGGCCAAAGGGGACCGCAGACGCACACGCTCGGACTGGATGTCGATTGAGCGGGCACGCGGAATTTCTGTGGTCACGTCGGTCATGACATTTGAATATAATAATTGTGTGTTCAATTTGCTCGATACGCCGGGCCATGAAGACTTCTCTGAAGATACGTACCGCACGCTGACAGCCGTTGATGCCGCTGTGATGGTGATTGACGGAGCCAAGGGCATTGAAGATCGCACACGAAAACTTTTTGAAATTTGCCGGTTGCGCGATATTCCCATTGTCACCTTCGTCAATAAATTCGACCGTGAAGCGCGCGAGCCACTCGACTTGCTCGACGAGATTGAAAAAGGCTTGGCGCTGACCATCGTGCCAATGGTGTGGCCTATCGGCATTGGTAAAACGTTTGTTGGCACTTATGATTTGATGTCTCATAGAGTGCGCCGGATTGATGAGGACCCTGAGGGGCAAGTTGTGTCAGGACCGGAAGATAAATTGATCGACACGCTGTTGTCGCCTTCTGGTGCTGCGCAATTTCGCGACGAATTGGCATTGCAACAAATGGCAGGGCAAAAATTTGATCATCAAGCTTTTCTAGAAGGGCATTTGTCGCCAGTTTATTTTGGTTCTGCCTTAAAAAACTTTGGTGTGCGTGACTTGCTCGATTCCCTGATCGCTTATGCGCCACCGCCGCGGGACCAGAAGGCCCGGCAGCGTGTTGTTAAAGCCACCGAAGAAAAACTCACGGGCGTGGTGTTTAAAATTCAAGCCAATATGGACCCGAACCACCGTGACCGCATTGCCTTTATGCGAGTGGCATCCGGCAAGCTTACACGAGGCATGCGGGTTAAAATTGTGCGCACCGGAAAGAGTCTCGCTCTCAATGCGCCGCAGTTTTTCTTTGCCCAAGATCGCTCTCTGGCGGAAGAAGCTTTTGCCGGAGACGTGGTGGGCATTCCCAATCATGGTGTTTTGCGCATTGGTGATACTTTAACCGAAGGTGAAGAATTGGTGTTCACGGGGGTTCCAAGTTTTGCGCCAGAAATTTTGCGCCGCGTTCGCCTTGGTGATCCCATGAAGGCCAAGAAATTAAAATCAGCACTTGAAGAATTAGCCGAAGAAGGTGTGGTGCAGTTGTTCACGCCGATTGATGGCTCTGGTGCCATTGTGGGTGTTGTGGGGGCTTTGCAACTGGATGTGTTGGCTGATCGCCTGGCCAATGAATATGGCGTGCCGACAACGTTCGAGACTACACGGTTTGAAATATTGCGTTGGATTTCATGCGACGATTCCAAAACTATGGATGGTTTTCAGGAATCCAACCGATCCTCTATCGCATATGATCTTGATGGCTCACCGGTTTTTATGGCATCGTCGGCTTTTAATTTGAATTATGCTTTGGAACGGACCCCTGCCATGAAGGCAGACACGATCAAGGAAATTCACGCATGACGCTGCCTTATGATTTTGATTTTCTGCACATCTTTTCTGTGCTTTGGATTTTTATCATGTGGGGGCTTTATGCGCCGGTGTTGCGGTTTTTTGGCCACGGCACTTTGAACGCGCAATTGCATGTGGTGCGACTGAAATGGATGCGGATGTTGTTGCATAGCCGCCGCGAGAACCGCGTGTTTGATGGCATTTTGCTGGGACATATTTCTGGGTCGATGTCCTTTTTTGGCTCCGCCACTTTGATTGTACTGGCTGGCCTTGTGGGAACTTTAGCTTCAATCAACCATGTGCATTCGTCCCTCACCCAAATGGCGTTTTTTCCACCAGTCAGCCTTGGCATGTTTACAATTTATTTTGCGACGATCACTCTTATCATGGCCATTTGTTTTTTCTCGTTCACTTATGCAATCCGCAAATTGGCCTATACTTTAGCAATGATTGGCGGCTTGGATGAAGCGCCAGGTGAAACACCGCAAGCCAAAGTTATGATTGCGCAGACGGCAACTGTACTCACCGAGTCCCTCAAGAGTTTGAACAACGGCATTCGCGGATTTTATTTCGCTGTCGCTTCGATATTTCTATTCGTGGGACCGCTGGTGTCGATTGCCATGACACTGTTTCTCAGTCTGCTGTTGTTTTACCGCCAAGGTCTTTCAACTGAAGCCTTGGCGATTGAACGCTATGTCGTTGCCATGCACGAAAATGGCGACTGAGTTATTTTAAGGTACTTGCTTCTTTAGCAAGTTTCTCAATGCCCGCCCAATCGCCCGCAGCAATGAGCGCCTTTGGAATCATCCAAGAACCGCCGACTGTGAGCACATTGCTCAACTTCAAATAACTTGGCGCGAGGGCTGGGGTTATGCCACCAGTGGGACAGAATTTTACTTGGGGCAATGGCGATGCGAGGCTTGCCAAATAGGGGGCACCACCTGCGGGTTCAGCGGGGAAGAATTTTTGGATGGAGTAGCCCCACTCCAACAGCGCCATGCATTCGCTGGCGGTTACACCACCGGGCAGCAACGCAATGTCTTCGTCTTCAGCAGCACCTAAAAGTTTACCGGTTGAACCGGGCGACACAGCAAAGGTGCAGCCCGCTTTGCGGCTGTCACGCAATTGTTGTGGTGTTAAAACTGTGCCAGAGCCAATCACAGCGCCTTCCACTTCAGCAACTATGGCGCGGATGCACTCAAGTGCTGCTTCAGTGCGCAAAGTGATTTCTAAAACCGGAAGACCGCCCTTCACCAAAGCGCGCGCCAAGGGTACAGCATCTTTTACATTTTCAATCACCATCACAGGCACTACCGGTGCCAATTTCAGCGCGGCTTCCAAGCCTTTTTGTAGATCGTTACTCATTACAACATCCCGAAAATTGAAGCACCTTGATCGGCGCGGCCTGCTAAATTTCTAAAGGCCGCAAACAGTTCGCGGCCAGTTCCCGTTTCATTGCTGGTCAAATCTTTTGTGGCCAGTGGGCGTGTGGCAAATACTTCAGCATCGACTAAAATGTCCAAGGTGCCATTGGTCGCATCAATGCGAATGATGTCGCCATCTAAAATTTTCGCGATGGCACCACCATCTGCAGCCTCCGGTGTTACGTGAATAGCAGCTGGCACTTTGCCTGATGCGCCCGACATGCGACCGTCGGTTATCAATGCAACGCGGTAACCCAAATCTTGCAACACAGCCAAAGGCGGCGTCATTCTGTGAAGCTCCGGCATTCCGTTGGCTTTGGGGCCTTGGAAACGCACAACTGCAATTACATCTTTGTTGAGCTCGCCCGCTTTGAAAGCTTCATGCAGTTCTTCTTGGCTATGAAACACGCGCGCTGGCGCTTCAATGACGTGGCGATCAGCTGGAATAGCTGAGGATTTTATCACCGCACGGCCAAGTGGACCTTCGAGAACATTCAAGCCGCCTGTTGCTTGAAAGGGTTCCGCCACTCCGCGTAACACTGAGGTGTCGCCCGAAATTTTAGCGCAGTCGCGCCATACAAGCCCGCCATCCGCGTTCAGTCCGGGTTCTTGCAAATAAGTGCTCAGCCCGTGGCCCATGATGGTGGTCACATCTTCATGCAGCAGTCCGGCACTCAACAATTCACGCATCAGCAAGCCCATACCGCCTGCCGCGTTGAAATGGTTCACATCAGCTTTGCCATTTGGATAAATTCTGGTGAGCAAGGGAATGACTTTTGAAAGTTCTGCTAAATCATCCCATGTCAACGCAATTCCAGCGGCTGCCGCCATGGCCACCACATGCATGGTATGATTGGTCGATCCACCTGTTGCCAGCAAGCCAACCACGCCGTTGACCACGGCCTTCTCGTCATAAATTTTCCCAATCGGCGTATAATTATTGCCAATCGTAGAAATGCTGAGCGCTTGAATAGCCGAGGCCTTGGTGATTTCATCGCGCAGGAGTGTGCCGGGATTGACGAACGTGGAACCCGGCAAGTGCAGTCCCATAATTTCCATCAGCATTTGATTGGAATTGGCGGTGCCATAAAATGTGCAGGTGCCGGGGCCATGATAGGCTTGGCTTTCCGCCTCCAGCAGTGCTTCGCGGCCCACTTTACCTAGCGCATAAAGCTGGCGGATTTTGCCTTTTTCTTCGTTGGGCAAACCAGAGGTCATGGGGCCCGCCGGAATGAACACAGCAGGCAAATGGCCAAATGCCAGGGCACCGATGATGAGGCCCGGAACAATTTTATCGCACACACCCAGATAGACACTGGAGTCAAACATTTGGTGGGATAAACCAACGGCAGTCGAAAGTGCGATCACATCACGGCTGAACAGCGAGAGCTCCATGCCGGTTTCGCCTTGGGTGACACCATCGCACATGGCTGGAACTCCGCCTGCAACTTGTGCAGTGCCGCCTGCGTCACGCGCGGCTTGTCGAATGATATTTGGATAATGTTCAAAAGGTTGATGGGCCGATAGCATATCATTGTAAGATGTAATGATTGCGAGGTTTGGGCCTTGGCCATTGCGCAATGCGTTTTTATCGCCAGCACCACATGCAGCATAACCGTGGGCGATATTGGCGCAGCCTAGAGATTTGCGTTTAGGTTGATTATCGATTGCAGCTTCAATTTTAGCCAAATAGCGCTTGCGGCCTTCTTTGCTGCGGTCGATAATTTTTTGCGTGACGGCGGAAACTGTTCTGTGAACGGACATTATGGACACCAATACAAACTGGTTGGTTTGGGTGAATTTAACACGGCACGCACCGGCATTTCCAACTGATCAACCCCGGCCAAAGCTTTTTCAAGTACTGCCATTTTATCATCACCTTGAATATGAAGGCAAAGCCTTCTTGAAGCCAAAAGGCGTGGCAAGGTGAAGGTGATGCGCTCTTCGCCAGCACCCGGCGCAGTCATGGTGATAATGGAATGCGCCTGATCAATATCGAGAGCTGCTGTTAGATTATCACCACCGGGAAAATAAGAGGCCGTGTGGCCATCATTGCCCATGCCCAGAATGGTGATATCAAAACGCGATAGATTTGCGGCATTTGGATTTTGATAAAGCGGTATGAACTGCGCAGCGGCAGCTGCGTTTTGCATCAGGCTTTCTTTTACCAGTTTAGCGTTGGAGCGCGCATTGTCTTCCGGCACTTGGCGTTCATCAACCAAGGTAACTTGCACTTTTGCCCAATCTAGTTCGAGATTTGAGAGGCATGCAAAAAATGGCTTGGGAGTAGAGCCGCCAGACACCGCCAATACTGCGAAATCTTTTTCGGCAATTGCGCTGCGCAACCAGCCAGCAACATTATTGGCCAAAGTTTTGGCCAAATCAGCTGGTGATTTAAAAATCTGCTTTTCTGCAATCATGTAAGCGGTGCCTCAAACCATGTGCGGCCATCACGCTCTATCATTGCGATTGATTGCGAAGGCCCCCAAGTTCCAGAGGTGTAGGGTTTTGGAGGCTCAGCTGATTCTTTCCAATTTTCCAAAATCGGATCAATAAATTTCCATGCTGCAGTCACTTCGTCACGGCGCATGAACAAAGTTTGATTGCCGCGCACCACATCCATCAGCAGGCGCTCATAGGCATCAGGATTGCGCGCACTGAACGATTCCGCAAAGGTCATGTCCAATGGCACTTGCTTTAATCTCATGCCGCCCGGACCAGGGTCTTTGATCATCAAAAATAATTTCACACCTTCATCAGGCTGAAGGCGAATGACCAAACGATTTGGCTCCATCGGTCCTGCAGTTTTGTCAAACACTGAGTGCGGCACTGGTTTGAACTGCACCATGATTTCCGAAAGTCTCGACGGCAGGCGCTTTCCAGTGCGCAAATAAAACGGAACACCATTCCAACGCCAAGAGCCAATTTCGGCTTTGATGGCCACAAAAGTTTCGGTTTTTGACTCGGTGCCCAATTCTTCGAGATAACCGTTTACAGCGCCAGTTGACGATGCGCCTTTTTGATATTGGCCGCGCACCACATATTGATCGATGTTGGCTGAGGTGATCGGCTTTAAAGACTTGAGTACTTTTAATTTTTCGTCACGTACGGAATTTGCTTCCATGGAAGTTGGCGGTTCCATGGCCACCAAGCACAACAGCTGCAACATATGATTTTGCACCATATCGCGCAGTGCCCCTGCGGTATCGTAGTAACCCGCTCTGCCTTCAACACCCAAAGTTTCGGCAACGGTAATTTGCACGTGATCAATATGGGCAGAATTCCAGACCGGTTCGAATAAAGCATTGGCAAAACGCAGTGCCATCAAGTTCTGTACTGTTTCTTTGCCGAGATAATGATCAATACGGTAAATGGCAGGCTCTTTGAAAACCTTGCCGATGGCTTCATTCAAGGCTCTGGCCGAGGCACCACTTTTGCCCACAGGCTTTTCGATCACCACGCGGGTTGCCGGGGTTACAAGTTTATGATTGCCCAAGCGCTCGCAAATCGGGCCAAACAAATCGGGGCCAACAGCGAGATAAAAAATTCGCGCCCGCGACTCATAATCTTTCAAGGTGGCTTCTAGCTTTGCCCAGCCATCTTCTTTGCTGGCTTCTGCTGCAATGTAGGTGAGGCGAGAAATGAAGCGCTGCATAATTTCTGGCGTGCGCAACTTGACGTCGACGAATGATTCCAGAGCTGTTGTGGCAAAGGCTTTGAATTCAACGTCACTCATTTCGCGGCGTGATGTGCCAACAATGCGGGTGCCCTCTGAAATTTGGCCCTGTTCATCGCGATGAAACAAGGCAGGGATCAATTTGCGCTGAGCTAAATCACCCGTTGCCCCAAAGACAATGATGTCGAATACTTCAACTGGGATAATGCGGGTTGTCATTTTTTGGCTAAACTCCAGTTTTGAGGTGCGCCCCTCATAAATCTTCTGGGGTGGGGTGTACACAAGTGAAAAGTCTCTGGCAATAAAACTATCGGCATGATTTATAGCATGATGGCCATGCGTTTTTTAAGGGGATGTTGTTATGATTTTGTGTTGCGGTGAAGCTTTAATCGATTTTCTGCCCCGCAAAGGGGCCGATGGTGCCGATGTCTACCAACCCTTTAATGGCGGCTCAATTTATAACACGGCGATTGCTTTGGGCAGGCTGGGCGCAAATGTTTCATATTTTGGCGGGCTTTCAACGGATTTCTTCGGCGATAGTTTGGTGGCTGGGCTTAAAGAAAGTCTGGTGGATATTCGCCCTGCCAAAATTCAATCCCTCGACACTACGCTGGCTTTTGTAAAATTGACCAACGGTCAGGCGCGATATGTTTTTGTAGACGCTGCCTCCGCCAGTCGCATGGTGACGAAAAAAGATTTGCCTAAACTCACAAAATCTTGTGCTGCGCTTCATTTCGGTTCGATCAGTTTAATTCCTGAACCTTCTGGTGGTGCCTTTGAAGCTTTAATGAAGCGCGAATGCAAAACGCGGGTGATTTCAGTGGACCCTAATATTCGAGCAAGCCTTATCAAAAGCAAGACGGCGCACATGGCGCGTTTGAACCGTTTGATTGCCATGGCTGACATTCTGAAAATTTCCGACGAAGATGTGCATTGGATGACTGGGCATAAAGATTTGGCCAAGGCTGCAAAAGCTTGGCTTAAAAAAGGCCCGAAGATTGTGGCCATCACCAAAGGTGGCGACGGTGTTGAAATTTACACCAAGTCGTTTGGATTTGTTCAAGCGGCTCCAAAAGTTGTGGTGGCTGATACAGTGGGTGCGGGTGATACGTTCACAGCTGGCTTCCTTGCCACGTTGCTGAAAGATGGCAATCTAACGAAAAAAGCACTGTCGATGATTAGCGAGGATGATTTACGCCACGCCGCTGATTTTGCTGCCCGCGCAGCCGCCGTTACTTGCACAAGGCCAGGAGCCAATCCGCCTTGGGCCCATGAGATGGCATGATTTTTCCAGTCGACGATATAATCTCCGACCTCAAGGCCGCGCTCAACGCGCGGCCTTGTGTTATTTTGGTGGCAGAACCGGGAGCGGGCAAAACCACACGCGTGCCGCTGGCTTTACTTGACGAGACTTGGCTTTCGAGGAAAAAGATTTTGATGCTGGAGCCCCGCAGACTTGCAGCGCGCGCTGCTGCTTCGCGCATGGCACAAACACTCGGCGAGGAACTGGGACAGACAGTTGGTTACACTGTGCGATTGGAGCGCAAAGTTTCCAAAGCCACGCGCATTGAGGTGGTGACCGAAGGAATTCTGACGCGGCGCTTACAGGCTGATCCTGAATTATCAGATACAGGTCTCATAATTTTTGACGAATTCCATGAGCGCAGTTTGGATGGTGACTTGGGCCTTGCACTTTCATTGGATGTGCAGCGCGGACTTCGTGATGATTTAAAAATTCTCGTGATGTCGGCCACTTTAGACACCGAGAAATTATCGACGCATTTATTAGATGCGCCTTTGATCAGCGCCAAAGGCCGTATGTTTACGGTAGAAACGCGGCACCTTGAAAAGACCACACGTCAAACCATTGTTGTGGATGCAGTTCGCGCTATCACGAGAGCCCTGCGCGACGTGAATGGTAGCTTGCTGGTTTTCCTCCCCGGGGAAGGTGAAATTCGCCGCGTAGAACAAGCACTGCTGTTAGAAGGCGTTCCTGAAAATACTGATGTGCGTCCGCTTTACGGGGCTATGGCGCTTGCCGATCAAGATGCAGCAATCAAGCCGACTTTAAACGGACGACGTAAAATTGTTTTGGCCACAACAATTGCCGAAACTTCGCTCACCATTGATGGTGTTGAAGCGGTTATTGATACGGGTTTTAAACGCGCACCACGGTTTGATCCTGCATCGGGAATGACGGCGCTTGAAACGATACGGGTTTCGCAGGCCTCTGCTGAACAGCGCAAGGGCCGTGCTGGTCGTCTGGGGCCGGGTGTGTGTTACAGGTTGTGGCCGGAGGGCGAAACGCGGGCGCTCGCTGCCCATGATGATCCTGAAATTCGCATAGCTGATTTATCGTCGTTGGTTTTGGAATTGGCCAATTGGGGAGTGACCACGCTGGACGGTTTGCCGTGGTTGGAGCTTCCACCTGCCGCTGCATTTTCGCAAGCACAAGACTTATTAGTATCATTGGGCGCGTTGGAAAGCTCTCATGCAATAACCGCGCATGGTCGCGCCATGGCAAAATTACCGCTCCATCCACGACTTGCACATATGGTGATTGCGGCCAAAAATTTGGGCGCTGGTGTTGCGGCCGCTGAACTTGCCGCTTTGATATCGGAGCGTGACGGACTGCCACGTGACTCGTCAGTAGATGTTGAAACGCGGCTTATGCATGTGCGAGGTTCCGCACGCGAGCGCATGAAACTGGTGGCGCGGCAAATTCGTGATGCCGCTATGATCAAAGAGGATAACAACGATATTTCGCAAGGGGTGCTGTTAGGCTTTGCCTATCCGGATCGCATTGCGCAAAAGCGTGGTGCCCTTGGGCGCTTTCGGATGGCCAGTGGGGCTGGGGCCATTGTGCCGCCACATGATTTACTGGCGAAGCAAGACTACATCGCCGTGGGATTATTGGACGGCAGCCAAGTTGATGCCCGCGTGCATCTTGCCGCAGAACTTTCTCGCGCCGAAATTGAGACCTACTTTAAAGATTTGACTACTGAATCATCGGGTGTGTTTTGGGACAACAAAGCCAGTGTGGTGAGTGCCACCCGCAGCCTGAAACTTGGCGCACTGATTTTAGAGGAACGCCCTTTATCAACGCCAGAACCCGAAGCCATACAAGAAGCTATGGCGCAGGGCGTGCAGGCCATGGGGCTTAGCGCGCTGCCTTGGAACGACGCTGCAAAAATGTTCCGTGCACGGATTGAATTTCTGGCGCGCACCATGCCAGAGGCAGGTTGGCCAGATTTTTCTGAAGGGCATTTGCTCAGCACCGTTGCCGATTGGTTGCAACCTTATCTAGCTGGGATGAGCCGCAAGGCCCACCTTTCAAGTTTAGATATGTCGGCAATTTTGCGTGGGCTGGTGGACCATAGTTTGCTTTCAAAAATTGAGACGTTGGCACCAACGCGCATGGAAGTGCCGGGTGGTGGGCACTATAAAATTGATTACGATGTTGACGGTGACCCCGTGCTAAGCGTGCGTTTGCAGGAAATGTTTGGTTTGAAATCCGCACCACAAATAGCTGATGGCCGGGCACGATTGAAAATCGAACTTCTATCGCCGGGTGGGAAACCTGTTGCTGTTACGCAATCCATGGAAACATTTTGGGTGAACGCTTATGCTGACGTTCGCAAAGATATGCGCGGGCGTTATCCTAAACATTATTGGCCCGAAGACCCGTTGACGGCTGTGGCGCTGGCACCACGCCAGAGAAAATAAATCTCAGCAGGCCACGACGTTTACTGCCAAACCACCTTGTGACGTTTCTTTGTAGCGTTCGCTCATGTCCAATCCAGTCTGGCGCATGGTTTCGACACATGAATCCAGATGAACCAAATGTTTGCCATCGCCACGCAAAGCGAGTGATGCTGCGGTTACTGCTTTTACTGCACCAAAGGCATTGCGTTCAATACACGGCACTTGCACAAGGCCACCCACCGGATCACAGGTCATGCCCAAGTGATGTTCCAGTGCAATTTCGGCGGCGTTTTCCACTTGCTCGTTGGTTCCACCCAAAGCAGCACACAAACCCGCTGCGGCCATGGCTGATGCGGAACCTACTTCTCCTTGACAGCCCACCTCAGCCCCCGAAATTGAAGCATTGTGTTTGATGATGCCGCCGATTGCTGCGGCAGCCAACAAGAAGGTGCGGATGCCAGACTGATCGGCGCCGATGCAATGATCGAGATAATAGCGAATGACGGCAGGAACCACGCCTGCGGCACCATTGGTAGGGGCTGTCACGACTTTGCCACCGCCGGCATTTTCTTCATTAACGGCCATGCCATACACCGAAAGGTAATCCATGATCTGATGAGGCTGGATGGAATTGTCGCCCTGTTCTGCTTTTAATTTGGCAAAAATTTCGGCGGCGCGGCGCTTCACTTTCAAGCCACCCGGTAAAATTCCGTGGGCTTTGAGGCCACGGTTCATGCAGGCATTCATGGCTGCCCAGATTTTATCTAGGCCTGCATCAAGTTCGATTGTGCTTATTGAAACTGTTTCGTTGTCGCGTTTCATTGCGGCCACGGTTTGGCCACTGCTCTTGCCCATCGCCAACATTTCTGCTGCATTTTTAAAGGGGTGCGGCACGTGCAGTAAAGTTTCAACTTTCTTGAGACTCAAAGTGCGTTCGGCTTCGGTGTGCACAAAGCCACCACCAATCGAGAAGTAAGTTTCAGCTAAAATCTCTTTATCGCTCATGTCGTGCAGCCGGAATACCAAGCCATTGGCATGACCCTTAAGGGCAGGCCCCCAATCAAAAATGACATCGCGTGTTGCATCAAAATTTATCACGTGGCCTAAATCGATTGACTTCATATTGGCCACGATTTCTTCAACTTTATCAGGATCTATATCTTGCGGATTTTCACCCGCCAGTCCCAGCACGACCGCACGGTCGCTGCCGTGCCCTTTACCGGTGAAGGCGAGAGAGCCATGCAAGGTTGCTGAAAGCCGCGTGGCTGAGGGATATGACCGCGCAAGCTGCAAAAACCGATGCGCTGCCACCATCGGCCCCATCGTGTGAGAAGACGAAGGACCAATGCCGATTTTAAAGAGATCAAAGACCGATAAAAACATAACCACATGTTAGAGCGAAAAAGACAGAGTGAAGGTCGTTTCCAGTCATGGCGTCATGCAAAACCGTCATACGGAGAATGAACTAAGGCTGCTATGACTGGTCGAAGGGGTTAAAATGCTTGCAATTCTAATTGGACTTTTCGCGGCTACGAGTTGGTCGGCGCATGATTTGTTTGCGCGCAAATTTGCTACAACAATTGGACCTTACCGCATGGCAATTGCCACAATGTTGGTTGGCGCATTTTTATTGGGTGGGTTCGTGCTGCACAGCGGCTCGATTTTAAAGGCTTTAAATTCAACCCTTGGGTTGCTGCTGGTCTTAGGCGTCATATATGGAATTGCGGTCAGCAGCCTTTTCAAGGCCTTTAGCTATGCTCCTGTTTCAATCGTTGGGCCGTTTACGGCGGGTTATCCGGCGTTGGTTGTTATGTGGGGACTGTTCACGGGTCTTGCTCCAAGTTTGGTCCAATATGGCGCTGTCATTTTAATTTTGATTGGTGCTGTTGTTGTTGGGCAGACAGGCCCTGTAGACGGCGGTTTGCGCAGTGTCGCCAAAGGCAAAGTGTTACCCATGATCTTGTTTTGTTTTTTGGCCGTCGTGTGTTTTGCAGCGGCGGTCGTGATGGGACAAATGATCACTGTAGAAGTTGGTGCGCTCGAAACAACATCTCTCTCAAGGTTGCCTGCCGCATTATTTTTAGTGCCTTTTGCATTTTTTGAAAAACCCGAGGTGCGCAAGATTGGCAAAGCCGCTTGGGGTGGTATTTTGATTATGGCGTTTCTTGACGTGGCTGCAGTTGCTGCGATTAATTATATGGGCCGTTTGCCGGGCAAAGAATTTGGCGCCATGGGGATCAGCGCTTATGGTGCAATTTCGGCATTATTGGCGATGCTCATTTTGAAAGAGAAAGTGAATGCATGGCAATGGTTTGGCATTGCCATGATCGTATTTGGTGTTGCGGTGCTCGGCACTTCTGCTTGATTAATGTGCTTCGTCCCAATTTTTTGCGGCTCTCGCATCGACTTGCAAAGGTACGCTGAGTTTCAAGGCAGGCTCTGGTGCTTTGATCATAATATCTTGAACTATCGGCAATGTGCGCTCAATTTCAGCTTCAGGGCATTCGAAAATCAATTCGTCATGCACCTGTAAAAGCATCCGGGCTTTGAGGCCGGCTGCTTGCAAGGCTGGCATCATGCGCACCATGGCGCGGCGAATAATATCAGCAGCCGAGCCTTGAATGGGAGCATTGATTGACGCGCGTTCCAGAAATGCTTTCTCAGATGCATTTGGAGAATTGATGCGCGGAAAATGCATGCGCCGCCCAAATATCGTTTCTACATACCCTTGGGCATGGGCTGCGCGTTTGGTTTGCTCCATATAATCTTTAATGCCGGGGAAGCGCTTGAAATAGGTGCGGATATATTCGCCTGCTTCTTCTCTGCTGATCGACAATTGATTGGCCAAGCCAAATGCTGAAATGCCGTAAATAATACCAAAGTTAATAGCTTTGGCGCGGCGGCGCACTGATGACTCCATGCCTTCAATTGGTACGCCAAACATTTCACTGGCGGTCATGGCGTGAATGTCCAGACCGTCTGCAAAGGCCTTTTTAAGTTGAGGAATGTCTGCCACATGGGCAAGCACGCGCAATTCAATTTGCGAATAATCGGCACTGATCAGCTTCGAACCTTGAGGAGCTACGAAGGCCGTTCGAATACGGCGGCCATCATCGGTGCGCACCGGAATGTTTTGTAAATTTGGATCGGTGGATGAGAGGCGACCTGTAGATGTTGAAGCCATTGAATAAGACGTGTGCACACGACCGGTTTTGGGGTTGATGAATTCTGGCAACGCATCTGTGTAAGTTGAGCGCAACTTGGCCAGCTGCCGCCATTCCAACACGCGTTTTGCAAGATCAATTCCTTGAGTGGCCAGGTCATCCAGCGCATCAGAGTCTGTGCTCCATGCGCCCGTTGCAGTTTTGCGGCCGCCGGGCAATTGCATCTTTCCAAACAGAATATCACCCAATTGTTTTGGCGAACCGATGTTAAAGGTCTGGCCTGCGAGGGCATGAATTTCAGTTTCAACGATGGCTTGTTTATTGGCAAACTCGGAGGAAAGTTTGGCCAACACATTGCGGTCCACCTCAATGCCTTCGCGCTCCATTTGCATGAGCACAGGCACCAAAGGCCGCTCTAAAGTTTCATAGACCGTAACCTTTTGCATTTTCAGCAAGCGTGGTTTCAGCAGCATCCAAAGGCGCAGGGTTATATCAGCATCTTCGGCGGCGTAGGCTGTAGCTTTATCAATGGCAACGCGATCAAATGTGATGAGTGATTTGCCACTGCCTGCTACATCTTTAAAGGCAATGGGTTTATGGCCCAAATGGCGCTGTGATAGCTCATCCATGCCATGCCCCACATCGCCGGATTCGATCACATAAGATAGCAGCATCGTGTCATCGAGCGGGGTAATGCTGATGTTGTAATTCGACAGAAGCAACATGTCGTATTTTAGATTCTGGCCAATCTTTAAAACTGAGGTGTTTTCAAAAAGTGGCTTCAATTTTTGCAGAGCTATATCACGTGGAATTTGCCCATCGATCAAGCCACTGCCAAAAAGTCCGTCCCCTGCTCCTTGGTGGGCCAGCGGAATGTAACAGGCTTTGCCCGGCGCAGTTGCCAATGACACGCCCACAATGTTGGCTTGCATGGCATCGAGTGAATCGGTTTCAGTATCGACGCATACAAAACCTTGGGCGGTGGCTGTGGCAATCCAATGATCAAGAGATTCCAGTTTGGTGACAGTTTCATAATCAGCATGATTAACGGGAATTGCTTTCAGTTTTTCTGCGCTGTCATCCGTGGCATTTGGGGTTGCAACTTTCTGCAGCATTGCTTCTGACGTGGGTTCGCGCTTTCGTGAGAATGACGGAACGGCTGCGTCGGGAATTCCGCCCTCGGGCGGCCATTGTGTGAACGTTACAGCCACAGGATCAATTGCATCGCTATTGGCATCCAAAGCGCTCGCAATTTTTCGCGTGAAGCTGGTGAACTCCAGCGCTTTCAAAAACCCAATCAGTTCCGATGCGCGTGGTGTATCAACGGCAAAACTATCAATATGTTCGTTGGTGGGTACGTTCTCGTCCAACGTCACCAAACGTTTGGACATGCGAGCCTGATCGGCAAAAGCAATCAAATTCTCGCGGCGTTTATTTTGCTTAATCTCACTGGCTTTTTCGAGCAGAGTTTCCAGATTGCCATAGAAATTGATAAGTTCAGCTCCTGTCTTCACACCAATGCCCGGCACCCCCGGCACATTGTCTACTGAGTCTCCTGCCAGCGCCTGCACCTCAATAACTTTGTCTGGTGTCACACCAAATTTTTCAAACACCTCAGCATCGCTGATTTCTTTGTCCTTCATGGTATCAAGAAGCATCACACCGGGCTTGACCAGCTGCATAAGATCTTTGTCACTTGTAACGATGCGCACTGTGGCACCTGCGGCCACGGCTTGCTTTGTGTAAGTTGCGATCAGATCATCGGCTTCAAAGTTTTCCATCTCAACACAAGCTACATTAAAGGCTCGCGTGGCTTGGCGAATTAAGCCAAATTGCGGGCGCAAATCTGCCGGAGCTTCTGGCCTGTGGGCTTTATATTCGGGATAAAAGTCATTGCGAAAGGTCTTTCCGGAATGATCGAAAATCACCGCGAGGTGCGTTGCTTTTTTAGCGCCGGATTTTTCTTCCAGCAGCTTCCACAACATGTTGCAGAAACCCTGCACTGCGCCCACGGGCAAGCCATCACTTTTGCGCGTGAGTGGCGGCAGCGCATGATAAGCGCGGAAAATATAGCCCGAGCCATCAATTAAATAGACATGGTCACCAGGTTTTAGGCTTGAGTTGTTTGACATAGCTCACACTATGCCACTGCTGCACGGGCTTTTCCAGCTTTGCCCAATCGGGGCGTAGGAAAAGAAAAGAAAGCTGTGTGTAACGGGTGAGCCAGAACAACATAATTGGTCCCGCCACCCCAGCAGATGTGGCGCAAAGAGCCACCAATCCCTCATCCAACTGCGGGGCAAATTTCAGCAAAACCGTCCGCGTCGTCGCCATAAACAACGAAAACGAAAGATAGATGACGATTGAGTTTGCGCCACAGTAACGCACGGCTTCAGCAAAATTGGTTTTTGATAAAAGCACCCCCACGCTGACCACAGCTGCGGCACCCACAAAGCCAAGCGCCAAACTTACGACTGGCAAAGTCGAAAGACCTGTGGCCACCATCCAATAGTTGAAGAGTCCCCACACCATAAGTGCTGAAAAAATTGCCGGGATCGAACGTGTATTTAAAGAGGCTGCATAGTCTAAAATGATCCGCGCCATCCAGAAGCCTGCGAAGAAATAAACATAGCGCGATGCGAATTCATCAATAACAGTGAAGCCTGTGGCGATGGGCGCAATTTCCAAACAGGCCGCTGCTATGAAAATATAAACCGGGCGGATGGATTGAACCAGTTTGGTTACAACAAAAAACACGGCCAGCAAATAAATGAACCAAAGCGTTCCATAGGGTTCATAAAAGCCCGTTAGATAGGACTTCAGAAATGGCATAACTCCTTCAGCACGGAGCAAACCGAAATCACGAATAAAAGTTTGAATAGTCATCCACAAAATATAGAAATAGACAAAATGCAAAACCTTACTGTCAAGATACTGCCGCCACGGTGTTTGAATGCGGCTGGCTAAAAACAGGCCTGAGATCATAAAAAAATCTGGCATACGGAAGGGGCGTGCCCAGTCAATGAATGGATGTAACCATGTGAGTGATCCAGTTGCTTTCTCAACACCCAGTGTCGAATGCATCATCACTACAAGGATTATGCAAATTCCCTTTGCATAATCGACCCACGCAATGCGTGAATTTTCGATGTTTTTTACCATGACTAGCCCGTCCAATTTTGGCACGAAACTGTGCTTGCATGGAGCATTGCAAGGCCTGAGCCAGTCTGATGTTTGTTGATAGATTATGGTTAGCGTGCTGGCTCCATCACCACGCATCTGATAGAATTCACAAACACCATGACCCAGAGGTATCTGCTATGAATTCTGAAAATCTAATCGCCGAACGCTCAAACCGCGTGTGGCTCACGGCAGAGTCTTGCAATCTTGAAGATTTCAAAAAGCTTATTGATCGCAAGACAAATGCGTTTGATTATCCTTTTGCAACCGTCATCGAGAGAAATGTTCCCGTCTATGACAGCTCGACAATTCTGAATATCGCAAAGAGTGAAACAGGTCGCAAAGCCATTATGGCTGAGTGGGCTGAGGTTTTAATGTCTGGTCCGGGAATTGTGGTTTTCAAAAATGCGGTTTCAGATTTGATGGCGCTTGATGAAATGAGCGAACATTTTGATCACATCATTTCCGAGCAACACGCGGGCAATAAAAGCGGTGGCGATCATTTCGCCAAGGCGGGCGCCAATGACCGGATTTGGAACGCGCTTGAGAAAATGGCTTTACGTGACCCTGCTTGCTTTGCGCGCTATTATGCCAACCACATGATTGCCATGGTCAGTGAAGCGTGGCTTGGCACTGGATATCAAATTACCGCGCAAGTCAACGTGGTTAATCCCGGCGGCGAGGCGCAATCTGTGCACCGCGATTATCACATGGGATTTCAAAGTGCTGCTGAGATTGCAACATTTCCAGCACATGCCCACTTGCTCTCACCAGCGCTCACTTTGCAAGGAGCTGTGGCCCATGTTGATATGCCTTTTGAGACGGGCCCCACTTTATACATGCCGTTCAGCCAAACTTTTGCACCGGGATATTTTGCGTGGCGCAAGCCAGAATTCAAAGAATTTTTCAATGCGAATTACACGCAGTTACCATTACAGAAGGGGGATATGGCGTTTTTTAATCCCGCACTTTTTCACGCCGCCGGTCACAATAAAACAATCGACAAAAGGCGCATGGGAAATTTATTGCAAGTCAGCTCAGCCTATGGCCGCGCGATGGAGGCTATGGACCGGGCTCGCATGTGCGCTGCGGTTTATCCCGTTCTTGCAAAACTCAAATTGGATGAACGCTCGCAAAGCAATGTGATTGCTGCTTGTGCGGAAGGCTATGCCTTCCCCACCAATCTCGATCTCGATCCGCCAATCGGCGGCCTCGCACCAGAAACGCAAGCTCGGTTGATGCAGCGGGCATTGCGTGAAAATTGGACAAATTTGAAGTTTGAAGAGGCTTTAGCCACGCAGAGCCAGCGCCGCTTAACCTCGCAGCTTTAGTTGGTTGCGGCCCTGCAAGAGCTCCGCTATAGCAGAGCCTCAATGCACCCGTAGCTCAGCTGGATCAGAGCGCTGCCCTCCGAAGGCAGAGGTCACAGGTTCGAATCCTGTCGGGTGCGCCAATTATTTCAAAGAGTTACAGTCGATTTTGCACTGCCAGAAAAGTGCCTGTCCGCAGAATGTCCGCAGAATTCGTTCACGTGCAGTTCCGGGTATGGGCGGGAAGCGTTCTGTAACCCAATGACCAAGTTCTCCTTGTGACACTTCAATAATCACGATCAAAGGAGATGCAAACGGAACAAGTTCAACAAAACCTATCCTTCGATGTTGGCGCACAAGTTGCGAGATCGTCGTACTTGAATTCTGCATGAATAGTCTTCGTGCTTGACAAAAGACGCACCTCACCGCATATTATATGCATGAACTCGAATACTGCAAAAATCGCTCTTCTATCTGAAATCGCTTCAATTGTGGGTGGCTACCCATTTCGCAGCGCCATTGAGGCGCTTCCGGCTGGCGAGGTCGGAGTTCTTCAAATGGCCAATGTCGATCCAGTCAAAGGCGTCGACTCAGCGAAAACAATTCGCGTTGAACTGCCAGCCGAGCGCAAGCCAACTTTCCTCGCGCCAGACGATATCGTCATCGCTGCACGGGGCACCAACAACTATGCCGTCAGGATTGCAAGTTTGGAAGGACAAGTTGTTTGCACGTCCCAATTCTTTTTGATTCGACTGCTAGACCCCGGCAAAGTAGACGCGCGTTTTCTTGCATGGCAATTAAACCAGCGCCCGTCGCAAGACTACCTCAGGCGCGAAGCAACGGGCACCTATATCCTCAACATTCGCCGTGAGGTGATGGACAGATTGCCAATTGCCCTGCCCTCATTTGATCAACAGCTTGCCATTGCGAACTTGGCAGAGACTGCGCGAAGTGAGCGACTCGCTTTAAACAAGCTCATTGAAAACCGAACACATCTTTTCGAGGCCATTGCTGTTGGCCTGCATAGCAATGAAAGGCCAACACCATGAATGATCAAATCAAACAGGATGAAGTCAACAAAGCCGTTTGGTCGGCGTGTGATACGTTCCGGGGAACAGTGTCCGCCGACATCTACAAAGACTACGTCCTCACCATGTTGTTCCTGAAATATCTCAGCGATGTGTGGCAGGATCATCATGACACCTACGCCAAGCAATATGGCAAAGAGCCTGCACTCATCAAAGAGATGATGAAGAACGAGCGCTTTGTTCTGCCCGAGAGTGCTAGCTATTACAGCTTGTATGAGCGTCGGCATGAGCCGGGCAATGGCGAACGCATCGACAAGGCGCTTCACGCCATTGAAGAAGCGAATGTTGGCAAGCTGCGCGATGTGTTTCAGGACATCAGTTTCAATTCCAACAAGCTTGGTGAGGAAGTTCAAAAGAATGACCTACTTCGCCATTTGCTCGAAGATTTTTCCAGACCCGAACTCAACATGCGCCCCTCGCGGGTCGGCACACTTGATGTGATCGGCAATGCCTATGAATTTCTGATCAAGAATTTTGCTTCAGACGCGGGCCGCAAGGCTGGAGAATTTTATACACCGCCTGAGGTTTCGACACTCATGGCCGAGATCATGGACTTGAATGAAGGTGAAGAGGTTTGCGACCCCACCTGCGGCTCTGGCTCTCTTTTGATGAAGTGCGGGCAAAAGGTGAAAGCCAAATTCGGCTCCAAGAAATATGCGCTCTACGGCCAAGAATCGATTGGCAGCACGTGGGCGCTGGCCAAGATGAACATGTTTCTTCATGGCGAGGATAATCACCGCATTGAATGGGGCGACACGATCCGCAATCCGAAACTGCTGGATGCCGATGACCGGCTCAAACATTTTGACGTCGTTGTCGCCAACCCGCCCTTCAGCCTTGAAAAGTGGGGGCATGATACGGCGGCGGCAGATCGCTTCGGCAGGTTCCGCCGTGGCCTGCCACCAAAGACCAAAGGTGACTATGCATTCATTCTGCACATGGTGGAAACCATGAAGCCGCGCACGGGCCGCATGGCTGTGGTGGCTCCCCATGGCGTTTTGTTCCGGGGGTCCAGTGAAGGGCAAATCCGCCAGAAACTCATAGAGGAAAATTTGCTCGATTGCGTCATCGGTCTGCCTGAAAAGCTTTTCTATGGCACCGGCATTCCCGCCGCCGTTCTGATTTTCCGCAAGAACAAGAAGGACGATAATGTTCTTTTCATCGATGCAAGCCGCGCCTTCAAATCTGGCAAGAACCAGAACCAGCTGACGCAAGATAACATCGACAAGATCGTATCAACTTATCGCGCGCGTCAAAGCATCGACAAGTATTCATATCTGGCAACACCGGAAAAACTGAAAGAGAATGACTACAACCTCAACATTCCCCGCTATGTCGATACCTTCGAGGAAGAAGCTGAAATTGATTTGATGGCCGTGCGGGCCGAGCGCCTCACGCTCAAAGCCGAACTCGCTGATTTGGAGATCAAAATGGAAGGTTACCTCAAAGAGCTGGGTTACATATGAGCAAGGGAGAACATGTCATGAAGAACAACTTGGTCATTTTCGAAGACTATAACATTCGCAGGCTCTATGATGAGAAGACCGAAACTTGGTATTTCTCGGTCGTGGATATCATTCAGGCGCTGACCCAGCAGGCTGATTTTCAGACTGCGCGAAAATACTGGAACAAGCTGAAAGAGCGCCTTACCAAGGAAGGCAGTCAGTCGGTGACAGATTGTCACCAACTGAAATTAGAAGCCACAGATGGCAAAAAATACTTAACAGACGTGGCGAGTCCTGAAACCCTGCTGCGGCTCATTCAATCCGTACCCAGCCCCAAGGCCGAGCCCATCAAGCTTTGGCTGGCCAAGGTGGGCTATGAACGCATGCAGGAAATCGCAGA
>JANOXS010000013.1:0-83877 GCA_031418535.1 Hyphomicrobiales bacterium
CGCAGAATTGGTGAGCGCATCTTCGGGCCGTTTGCAATTGGAACACGGAACATTCGGCGACATGCAGGCAATCGTAGGCGAGGCCCGCGTGCAGGGTGTGGTTCTCGACATTGGCGTGTCATCGATGCAGATTGATGAGGCCGAACGTGGATTTTCCTTCATGCGTGAAGGCCCGCTTGATATGCGCATGGGCCAGAACGGGAAATCCGCTGCTGATTATGTGAACAGTTTAGACGCCGAAGACTTGGCGCAAATCATTTATATTTTAGGCGAGGAGCCACGCTCGCGCTCGATTGCTAAAGCAATTGTAACTGCACGCAGTGAAGCGCCGTTGGTTACGACGCTGGATTTGGTGAAAGCAGTTGAACGCGCCACGGGTCCGCAGCGTATGAAAGATCGCACGCACCCTGCAACTCGCACATTTCAAGCTTTGCGCATTCATGTGAATGCGGAGCTTGATGAATTGGCACAAGCCTTGGTGGCTGCTGAAAACATTTTAGCTGTCGGTGGTCGTTTGGTTGTGGTTACGTTTCATTCGCTGGAAGACCGCATTGTGAAAAAGTTTTTTGCCGAGCGGAGTGGCTCTCTGCCGAGTAATTCGCGGCACATGCCCGTGGCAGCCCTTGGAGCGCAACCTAGTTTTAGTATGGTTCGCAAGAGCCATATTGAGGCAGGGCCACAAGAGATGCTCGATAATCCACGCTCACGGTCTGCGAAGTTGCGGGCTGGCATTCGCACAGCTGCACCCAGTTTTAAATTCGATGCCAAGGCCATGGCTGTTCCAGTGGTTGAAAGACGGAGACAGAAATGATCAAATTTTTGAATGGCTGTTTGGTGGTCGCGGTTTTGGTCTCTGGATTTTTTCTGTATTCTCTTGAACATTCAACGCGGTCTTTAGAACGCCAAATTGCCCATGAGAAAAAGGCAATTGCGACTGATCGTGAAGCCATCAAATTATTAAACGCGGAATGGAGCAGTCTGACGCGCCCCGAGCGGATGCAGAAATTGGCCGAAGAACGATTGAAACTCACGCCGTTAACGGCCAGCCAAATTGTTGCAGAAGCCGATTTAGCTAAAGCCATACCTGAAGCACCAGTGGTTAAGGAGGTGCCCGTTGAAGGTGATCCTATCGGCGCAATTTTGGAGCAAATGCAATGATGCAAGATGGTGAAATTGCCGTGCCACATTTGCAGGATGGGCGCTTGCGCGGACAAAACCGCATCCGTCTGTTGAGTATGGTTTTTTGTGCATTCTTTGCAGCGATCTCTATTCAGCTCAGCGTGTTGACGCTGAAGAAAATGGGAACGGCAGTTTTACCTGAAGTGGCAGCTCGGGCTGAAATTCGGCCGCGGCCAGATATTATCGACCGCAATGGAGTGGTGATGGCAACCGACATTGCAGTTGCTTCACTTTATGCAGATCCTCGTAAAATTTCCGACATTGATGAAGCGGTGGAACTGATTACGGCCACTTTGCCTGAGCTTGAAAGCAAGTCTCTGCGCGAAAAATTGACGGCACCGGGCAGAGCTTTCGTGTGGTTAAAACGTCAAGCCAGCCCTGAAGAGCGCGACGCAGTTTATAATCTTGGCATTCCCGGTGTTGGTTATGTGAACGAGCGTAAGCGGGTTTATCCGCTAGGACGACTTGCTGCGCATACGATTGGTTATGTTGATGTTGACACCAAAGGTATTGCTGGAATTGAAAAATTTCTGGATGACCAAGGTGCGCTGTATACGGCCTCATTATCAGAGCCGAATTCAGCCACAACAGCTCCAGCTCAACTTGCGATGGATACGCGCATTCAACATGCAGTGGCTGATGAAGTTGCAAAAGCCGTTGTTAAATTTAAAGCGAAAGCCGGTGGCGGTATTATTTTAGACACTGAGACTGGCGAGATTTTAGCGCTGGCTTCGATGCCTGACTACAACCCAAATGCCGAAAACAAACATCTCACATCTGATCAGCAAAACAAACTGACATCAGGCGTTTATGAATTGGGTTCGGTGATCAAAGCTGTTACATTCGCAATGGCCTTTGACTACGGCACTGCCAATTTGCAATCACGATATGATGCGCGGTTTCCACTGGTGATTGGCACAGCACGCATTAGTGATTTTCATGCGCAACGCCGCGTGCTGACTGTGCCAGAGGTGTTTACCAATTCATCGAATATCGGCACTGCAAAAATGGCGATGCAAGTGGGGTTGGAAGGCCACCTTGAATTTTTAAAACGTGTTGGTCTCCTTGATAAACTGATCACAGAAGTGCCCGAGACTGCCAAGCCTTTGTTGCCACGAAACTGGGGCAAGCTTGCCTCGGCAACGGCTGCATTTGGCCATGGTTTTGCCGTACAACCTTTACAAGGTCTTTCGGTGATTGCAGATATTATCAATGGTGGAATGTCGAAACCTCCTACTTTTTTA
Organism: Hyphomicrobiales bacterium; assembly: GCA_031418535.1. Lineage (GTDB taxonomy): Bacteria > Pseudomonadota > Alphaproteobacteria > Rhizobiales > Aestuariivirgaceae > Aestuariivirga. The sequence continues at coordinate 2,424 of JANOXS010000013.1, forward strand.
AGACGCACAAAAGAAGAAGCTGACGTGCTGGCGCACCGCATTGTTAAAGCCGAAACGTCGGAAAAAATGCGTTATCTGTTTCGCCTCAATGTGACCGATGGCACAGCCTCCAAAGCGGATGTGATTGGCTACCGTGTGGGTGGCAAAACTGGTACCGCTGAAAAAGTTATTCATGGGCGCTATTCTAAAGATCACAGCTTGGCGACTTTCATTGGCGCGTTCCCCATGGACCATCCCAAATATGCAATTTTTGTGATGCTCGATGAGCCGCAAGCTTTGCCCGAAACTTATGGATTTGCGACATCAGGTTGGAACGCTGTTCCTACTGCTGCGAAAATTATTGAACGTGTGGCACCTTTGCTTGGTGTTGTTCCTGTGTTCACAGAAGGAGATTTAGCCAAACTGGCGAAGCTTGCAAAAACAGCGAAGAAAGAAGGCTGACGACGATGAGCATTCGCCTCAGCCGACTTCTGCTTCAAGACGCACAATTGCCTGCGGGCGATGACCTTGTCGTTGAAGGCGTGACGTCGGACAGTCGGCAGGTCAAGCCGGGGTTTGTGTTTGTGGCGCTGCCGGGCACCAAGGCCGATGGAACGGCATTTATTGCGCAAGCATTGGCGCAAGGGGCCGTTGCGATTGTCGCCGATAAAAAAGCGTCGGACATCATTCATTCACCTAATCCACGTCGACTTTTAGCTTTGATGGCATCGCGTTTTTATGATGCACAGCCGGACACTATCGTTGCTGTGACAGGCACCAATGGAAAAACGTCGGTCTCAGTTTTTGTGCGTCAGATTTGGGAGCAGATGGGTTTTCGGGCCGCAAGCCTTGGCACCATTGGTGTGGTTGGCCCTTCGGGCGCTGAATATCTTTCTCACACCACGCCAGACCCAGTGAAGCTGCAGGAGATGGTTGCGAAATTGGCTGATGATAAAGTGAGCCATTTGGCCATTGAAGCCTCCAGCCATGGTCTTGCGCAATTTAGGCTGGACGGTTTGCGCCTGACTGCGGCGGCCTTTACGAATTTGACGCGTGATCATTTAGACTATCATGCAACACTTGAAGAATACTTCGACGCAAAAATGCGATTGTTTGAAGAGCTATTGCCCGAAGGTTCAACTGCGGTAATCAATGCTGACATGCCGGAAGCGAGCGCGATACTTAAACGTGTTGCAGCACGGGGTTTGCGAGCTTTCACGGTGGGTCGTCATGGCGCGGATTTGTGTTTGCTGGAAGCCACCCGTTCTGGCCTTGGTCAGACTTTAAAAGTCAAAACGCCCGCCGGAATATATGATGTAAGTCTGCCTCTGGTTGGTGAATTTCAAACATCAAATGCATTAGTGTCTGCGGGTTTGGTGATTGCTGCTGGCGGTGAACCGACACTGGCTTTACATGCTTTGGAGTCGCTGAAGGGTGCGCGGGGGCGTTTAGAATTGGCAGGAGTTTCGTCTTTTGGGGCAAGTATTTTTGTGGACTATGCCCACACACCAGATGCCTTGGAAACGGCAATCGCCGCCCTTCGACCTTATGTGAACAGAAAACTTGTCGTGCTGTTTGGTTGCGGCGGCGACCGCGACAAAGGCAAGCGCCCGATGATGGGTGACATTGCTGAGAGGCTGGCTGATACGATTTATGTTACTGATGATAATCCACGCACAGAAGACGCAGCGCAAATTCGACGTGAAATTTTGCAAGCCTGCCCATCAGCTCTTGAAATTGATGATCGTGCTGCGGCGATTTTAGATGCTGTAAAAAACTTACAATCTGGCGATGTTCTGTTGGTGGCTGGCAAAGGCCATGAAGAGGGTCAAACAGTCGGCAAAACGACATTGCCTTTCAGCGATCATGATGCTGTTGCAGCCGCACTACGTGGAGAAATTTATTATGGCTAATGCATTGTGGACCACACAAGAATTGATCGCCGCAACAGGCGGCACATTGCATGGCCAAGTGGGCCACTCGCTGAATGGCGTTTCCATCGATTCACGGTCGGTTGCCGTGGGCGATATTTTTGTGGCCATCAAAGGCGATAAAATGGACGGCCATGATTATGTTGCTGGCGCTTTGAAAGCGGGGGCAGGTGTTGCCGTTGTCTCACGCGTGACCGACGAAATGCGCAATGCTGGGGCCGTTTTGCAGGTTGCTGATGATCCATTGCGCGGTCTTGAAAACATGGGTCGGGCCGCAAGGGCTTGGAGCAAGGGTCAGATTGTTGCCGTTACAGGCAGTGTTGGCAAAACCAGCACCAAGGAAATGCTGCGCGTTGCGTTGGCAGCTTCCGGCGAAACCCATGCTTCGGCTGCCTCGTTCAACAATCATTGGGGTGTGCCGCTAACTTTAGCGCGGCTTTCACGCCAAGCTGCTTTCGGCATTTTTGAAATTGGCATGAATCATGCCGGTGAAATTACGCCTCTGGTTAAAATGGTGCAGCCGCATGTTGCGGTGATCACAACCGTAGCTGCCAGTCATCTTGGACATTTTAAATCGCTAGATGAAATTGCTGAAGCCAAATCTGAAATTTTTTCGGGCGTTGTGTCCGGTGGGGCGGCAGTTCTAAATCAGGACTCGCCTTACTATGATCTTTTGGTTCAACGGGCCAAGGCACGGGGTATTAAAAACATTTATGGCTTTGGCCGCGCTACTGGAGCCGCAATTAAATTAGAGCAACTTGCGCTTCATGCGACGTGTTGCTGTGTGACGGCTGATGTGATGGGTGAGAAAGTTTGTTACAAGCTGGGGGTGCCCGGCGAACACATGGCCATGAACAGTTTGGCAGTTTTAGCTGCCGTAAAATTGATGGGTGCTGATTTGGCGAGAGCCACTATGGCGCTGGCCCATGCAGAGCCCGCCAAAGGGAGGGGCGTTCAAGACCGTCTGCAAATTGGCGCTGGCGAATTTTTATTGATCGACGAAAGTTATAATGCCAACCCGGCTTCTGTGGAAGCGGCATTGGCTTTGCTAGGGCAGGCGCGTCCGCGAAAAAGTGGGCGGCGCATTGCTGTGTTGGGCGATATGCTGGAACTGGGTGATTTTGGTCCTGACCTTCATGCAGGCTTGGCAAAGGCAATGGACGACAACGCTATAGATGTTTTATATGCCGCTGGACCTTTGATGCAAAATCTTTGGCAAAATATATCGGCGCAAAAACGCGGCGCATATGCGCCCACTTCGACTGAGCTTAAAGATGTGCTGTTGCAGGCCATAAATCCAGACGATGTTGTGATGATAAAAGGTTCGCTTGGAAGTCGTATGGGAATTTTAGTTGATGCGGTGCGGGCAAAATTCACCGCTGTTAAAAAGGAAGGCTAGACAATGCTTTATTATTTGGTGCTGAAGCTCACCACGGAATTTTCGGCCTTCAATGTGTTTCGCTATTTAACAACGCGCACGGGCTGCGCCATTCTGACGGCACTCCTTTTTATTTTTGTGCTTGGGCCAAAAATTATTGCGCTCCTGAAAATTAAGCAAGGCAAAGGGCAACCCATTCGGTTAGATGGTCCTCAACGCCATATTCTTGAAAAGCAAGGCACACCGACAATGGGTGGCCTGATGATTTTGACTGGTGTTTTCGTATCGACATTGCTGTGGTCAGATTTGAGTAATCTTTATGTTTGGGCGGTGCTGTTTGTTACACTGGGATATGGTGCCATTGGTTTTTATGACGACTATCTAAAAGTGACGCGGGCCAGCGTGCGCGGATTTTCGGGTAGAGCGCGGCTGCTTGCCGAATTTGTGATTGCGGGTGCTGCCGTGCTTTGCTTCATGTGGATCGGCGATAAGCCATTGTCGAGTTCACTTGCGGTGCCGTTTTTCAAAGACACACTCATCTATTTTGGTCCGTTTTTCGTGATGATCGGCATGTTGGTTATTGTGGGTGCGGGCAATGCCGTGAACATTACTGACGGTCTTGATGGCTTGGCCATTGTTCCTGTGATGACTGCGGCAGGCAGCTATGCCTTGATTGCCTATTTGGTTGGCAACCATGTTTTCTCTGATTATTTGAATTTACATTATGTGCGCGGCACTGGCGAACTTGCGGTAATTTGCGGTTCACTCATTGGGGCAGGGCTTGGCTTTCTGTGGTTCAACGCTCCACCTGCCATGATTTTCATGGGCGATACGGGATCACTCTCTTTGGGCGGCTGCCTTGGGGCAATTGCAGTTGCCGTAAAACACGAAATTGTTCTGGCTATCGTTGGTGGATTGTTCGTGCTCGAAACAGTTTCAGTTATCATCCAAGTGGCTTCGTTTAAAATGACTGGCAAGCGGGTTTTCGCCATGGCACCGTTGCATCATCATTTTGAACAAAAGGGTTGGAAAGAACCGACCATTGTAATTCGCTTCTGGATCATTGCTTTTGTGCTGGCGTTGATTGGCCTTTCGACTTTAAAGTTGAGGTAAGCCCACATGCTTGCGGCCACATCTTTCAAAAACAAATCGATTGCAATATTTGGGCTCGCCCGGTCTGGCATCTCTTGCGCGCAAGCCATGATTGCGGGCGGGGCAAAGGTCTATGCTTGGGACGATTCTGAGCCAGCTGTTGGAAAAGCCGAAGCTGAAGGCATCGCCATTACTAATCTTCATACGGTAGATTTCAAAACACTTGATAGTTTAATTCTAAGCCCCGGTGTTCCGCTTACCCATCCGGAACCGCATTGGACAGTGGTGAAAGCCAAGGCAGCGGGCATCGAGATTATTGGCGACACAGAAGCGTTCACGCGTGAAGTTGCAGGCAGTGGTGCTAAGGTCGTGGCTATTACTGGTACCAACGGCAAGTCGACGACGACGGCATTGATTGGCCATGTTTTGAAATCAGCAGGCCTCGATATTGATGTCGGCGGAAATATTGGGCTTGCGGTATTTAATTTGAGAAAGCCTGCACCGCACCGCATTTATGTGCTTGAGCTTTCATCTTTCCAAATTGATTTGATGCCGGGGTTAAAGCCCGACGTGGGAATTCTTACGAACCTTACGCCTGATCATTTGGACCGTCACGGCACCATGGAAAATTATGCGGCAGTTAAAGCGCGCATGTTTGCTAAAATGAAAAATGGCAGCACAAGCTTGGTTGGCGTGGATGATGAGTGGGGTGCGGCACTGGCTGCAAACAACCCAATGCTTACACAGGTATCGGTTCTCAAAAAATTGGCCATTGGTTTAAGCGCGTCTGACGGCATTTTGCGCGATGGCGACATTGAAATAGACCTGCGTTCGATGCCTGCGTTAAAAGGCAAACACAATTGGCAAAATGCCTGTATGGCTTATGGCGCTGCGCGCGCACTTGGTGTTTCCGTTGCCGCAATTGCTGAGGCGATGAAAAGTTTTCCGGGACTTTCCCACCGAATGCAGCAAATTGCTCTCGTGAATGACGTGCCATACATCAACGATTCAAAAGCTACGAATGCTGATGCAGCGGAAAAGGCATTGGCATCATTCGAGCGTATTTATTGGATTGTTGGCGGTATTGCAAAATCAGGTGGCATTGAGCCCTTGCGGCCGTATTTTTCTAAAATTGCCAAGGCCTATTTAATTGGCGCTTCGGCGCAAGATTTTGCAAGAACTTTGCAAGGCAATGTGGCGTTTGAAATTTCTGAAACACTAGACGCCGCGGTTACATCAGCGGCAAGAGATGCTGATAAAAATGGGGTCGTGCTTCTATCGCCAGCTTGCGCATCGTTTGATCAATATAAAAATTTTGAAATTCGAGGCGACGCGTTTGCTGCACTTGTTGCAAAACTGCCGAACGCCGTAATGGTTGGTGGAGGAAATTCTTAATGCTGATTTCTCGTAAGGATCGCGGAGCGTTGGCTCGTTGGTGGTTCACTATTGATCGGGCACTATTGTCCTCGGTATTGCTCTTGATGGCTATTGGTGTGTTGATCAGCATGGCCGCAAGCCCGCCCGTCGCAGAGCGCATTGGGCTTGATTCATTTCATTTTTTTAAGAGCCAATTATTCTATTTGTTTTTTGCCGTGATTGGATTGTTTTTTGTTTCTTTTTTTAACCCTGAATGGGTTCGGCGCACGGCGTTTCTAACGTTTGCAGGGTCATTGTTTTTGATGGTGGCCGCATTAAAATTCGGGCCGGAAATCAAAGGTGCGCATCGCTGGATCAATCTTGGACCGATTGGAATTCAGCCCTCTGAATTTGCCAAGCCGAGCTTTGTGGTTGCTGCAGCTTGGTTTTTAGCTGAGAGGGGTAAACGTCCGGATATGCCAGGGCATTACATTGCTTATGGCGCGGCAAGCGTGTTTTTGGGCCTCCTGATTTTGCAGCCAGACTTTGGGCAAACAGCACTCGTCACCATGACATTTGGTGCCATGCTTTTGATTTATGGGATTTCGTGGATTTATGTGTTTGGCTTGGCTGGTCTGGCCGTTTTGGCCATGGGTGTGATTTATACGTTGGTGCCGCATGTGGCATCGCGGATTGATCGCTTTCTCAACCCGGACAAGGGCGATACATTTCAAGTCGACACAGCCATTGCGGCCTTCAACAATGGTGGCCTGTTAGGGGCCGGGCCCGGCGGTGGAGTGGCAAAACTTTCATTGCCAGATGCCCACACAGATTTTGCTTTTGCAGTTGTGGGCGAAGAATTTGGACTCATTGTGTGCTTGTCTTTGATGATATTGTTTTTCTTTATCATCATGCGGGTTTTGAAACGTGCAAAGCAAGAGAAAGAGCCATTTGCGGCTTTGGCAATGACGGGCTTGGTCACCATGTTTGGTTTGCAAGCGTGCATCAACATGGGTGTGAATGTTGCTTTGTTGCCCGCCAAAGGCATGACCTTACCTTTCATTTCCTATGGTGGGTCATCTTTGCTCGGAACTGCTTTAGCCATGGGTATGGTTTTGGCTTTGGCGCGGCGCACCCCACTTACTGTGTCGAACACCAAGCCTGAAATCAAAACGCTTCGGACCGTAGCTGCATGAGGCACACAGACAAAAAATTGGTGATGCTGGCGGCAGGTGGCACAGGGGGGCATTTGTTTCCCGCACAAGCCTTGGCTGAAACATTGGTGAAGCGCGGTTACCGCGTCCACTTGATGACCGATGAACGTGTGCGTGATTATGGCAAAACATTTCCTGCTGATGAAACGCATATCGTTGAGTCTGCCAGTCCGTCGTTGTCAAATGTTTTGAAATTGCCGAGTCGATTGCTCAAACTTTACAGTGGCTATCGTCACGCCAAGAAAATCATGCGGAAGACAAAACCTGCTGCGGTTGTTGGCTTTGGTGGCTATCCGTCTTTCCCACCGATTTATGCGGCAGCGTCATTGCGCATCCCCTCAGCGGTGCATGAACAGAATGCTGTGTTGGGCCGCGCTAACAAAATGCTTTCTAATAAAGTGAATGCTATAGCGTCTTCATTCAGCACCATGATTGGTTTGCCAGACGCACTAAATTTCAAAATGACGTTAACGGGCAATCCGGTGCGAGCTATTGCGCTGGCACAAAGCGCTGCGGCTTATCCATCTTTTTCCAGCAAAATAAATCTGGTGGTGTTTGGCGGAAGCCAGGGAGCGAAATTCTTTTCGGATTTTATGCCACACGTTTTCACTGCAATGCCGGAAGCCTTACGTAAAACGATATCGCTGACACAACAATGCCGTGCTGAAGATATTGAAGCGGTGCGTGCCGCTTATGACAAGCTTGGCGTTACCTCAGATCTCCAATCATTTTTTATGGATATGCCTGCCCGCATTTCCGAAAGCCATCTGGTTATTTCGCGTTCGGGCGCTTCTACAATTGCCGAGCTTGGCGTGATCGGCAGACCGGCCATCATGGTGCCGCTGCCGCACGCGATTGACAATGATCAATTGCGCAACGCCCAGAGTTTTGCAGACGCAGGAGGGGGTTGGGTTTGCCCACAAAGAGAATTGGTGGCTGTAGATTTTGCAGCTTATTTGGCGCGGTTGCTGGCAGACCATGCTGGGCTTAAAAGGGCCGCAGAATCAGCCATGAAACACGGCAAGCCAGATGCAGCTGAACGGCTTGCAGATCTTGTAGAAAAAATTATGACGGAGAAACTATGAAACTTCCACGCGACGTTGGCCCCATTCATTTTATCGGCATCGGTGGAATTGGCATGAGCGGTATTGCAGAAGTGATGGCCACGCTGAACTACAAAGTTCAGGGCTCTGATATTTCAGATAATTATAATGTGGCGCGCTTGCGCAAACATGGCATTGAGGTTTCAATTGGCCACACAGCTAAAAATCTCGGCGATGCGCAGGTGGTGGTGATTTCGTCTGCTGTAAAGGCAGATAATCCGGAACTGATAGAAGCGCGCAAGCGTTATCTGCCAGTCGTTCGCCGCGCAGAAATGTTGGCCGAGCTGATGCGCTTTAAGTCTTGTATCGCTGTGGGTGGCACGCACGGCAAGACCACGACGACATCAATCGTTGCGGCTTTGCTCGATGCTGGTAATCTCGATCCCACGGTCATAAACGGCGGCATTATTAACGCATACGGCACCAATGCGCGGCTTGGCAAAGGCGAGTGGATGGTTGTTGAATCAGACGAGTCCGATGGCACGTTTGTGAAGCTTCCGGCAGACGTAGTGATCGTGACCAACATTGATCCAGAACATTTGGACCATTACGGCACTTTTGAAAAAGCGAAGGAGGCATTTCTTGCTTTCGTCGAAAACATTCCATTTTATGGATTTGCTGTGATGTGCATTGACCATCCGGTTGTGCAGGAAATGATCGGCAAAATTCAGGATCGTCGCGTGATAACCTATGGCCGCAGCCCGCAAGCAGATTTCCGTTTGTTGGATGCCGTGTACCGTGATGGTGCCATGCGCTTTGCAGTTCGCGTGACCCACCGTCTGACTGGCAAGACCCATGACATTACAGATTTAGCATTGAAAATGCCGGGCGATCACAACGCCCTCAACTCAACTGCGGCATTGGCCGTGGCGCGCGAACTTGGCATGAGCGACGAGGCTATTCGTGAAGGTCTTGCAAGTTTTGAAGGTGTGAAACGTCGTTTTACAAAAACAGGTGAACATAACGGTGTCACCGTGTTTGATGATTATGGCCACCACCCTGTTGAAATTTCAGCAGTGTTGCGCGCTGCCCAAGGGGTGACCAAAGGCAAGGTTGTGGCGGTCATGCAGCCGCATCGTTACTCTCGGCTTTCGAGTTTGTTTGGTGAATTTTGTTCGTGTTTCAATGATGCTGATGCTGTGATTTTGGCGCCTGTCTACGCAGCAGGCGAGGCACCGATTGAAGGCGTATCGCATGAAACATTGCTCGAAGGTTTGCATGCGCGTGGCCATAGGGCTGTTTACAAAATTGATACGCCTGAGCAATTGGCTCCTATGGTCAACGGTTTGGTTCAACCTGGCGACATTGTTGTGTGTTTGGGGGCGGGCACGATCAGCCAATGGGCTTATGCACTGCCGGGACAGCTTGAGCATTTGGCAAAGGTTTGAGCCATGACGAAGATTGATGGCGAAGCGCTTCTGAAAAAACTTCCTGAAGTTCGAGGGCGGTTGTTGCCGAATGCTGAACTTGCGGATTTTACATGGTTCAAAACCGGCGGCCCAGCTGAAGTGTTGTTCATGCCTGCCGATGAAGCGGATTTGGCCGCGTTTCTGAAAGACACTCCTTCAAAAATTCCAGTTTATGTGATTGGCGTTGGGTCAAATCTATTGGTGCGCGATGGTGGTGTGCCCGGTGTGGTGATCCGAATGGGTCGCGGTTTCAATGATATTAAATTGGCAGGGCCACACCAAATTCGTGCGGGTACTGCCGCTTTAGATATGCGGGTTGCGCAGTTTGCACTTGAACATAGTATTGATTTGTTAACCTTTCTGATAGGAATTCCGGGCACCATAGGCGGCGCACTGCGCATGAATGGCGGAGCGCATGGGGGCGAGACAACTGACGTGCTGGTACAAGCCCGCGCGGTTGACCGCGAAGGAAACATAAAAGTGTTACAGCACGCCGACATGAATTACACTTATCGCCATTGCGGTGCGGCCGATGATCTTATTTTCACCGAAGCTTTGTTCCAAGGTAAGGCCGGTGATACTGTGGCGATTCAGGCGCAGATGGACTCTCATGTTGAACACCGCGTGAATGCTCAACCAATTAAGAGTCGCACAGGTGGATCAACTTTTAAAAATCCAACTGGTCATAAATCATGGCAGCTGATTGATCAGGCGGGGATGCGCGGATTTAACATCGGCCCTGCCAAAGTTTCAGACATGCACTGTAATTTCTTGATCAATGAGGGTGGTGCCACTGCCGCGCAAATTGAAGAGTTGGGCGAAACTGTGCGCGCCCGTGTCAAACAAAATTCGGGTGTGGACCTTGAGTGGGAAATCAAGCGCATTGGATTGACCTTGGAGCAAGCACTGTGAACACCGCAAAATTTAGGCCTGATGAAACCACTGTTGCGGTTCTGATGGGCGGCTGGTCCGCGGAGCGCAAAGTTTCGCTCGCGTCTGGTGAAGCTTGTTTCCTTGCGTTGAAGCAAGCGGGATTTAATGCCGTGATGATGGATGCAACGCGCGAGCGTGTGCATGAGATGTTACTCGATCTTAGGCCTGATGTGGTTTTTAACGCGTTGCACGGCAAATGGGGCGAAGACGGAACTGCTTCGGCTTTATTTGAGACACTTGGAATTCCTTACACGCATTCCGGCGTGTTGGCCTCCGCAGTGGCTATGCACAAGGAAAAATCCAAAATCATTTTCAGAGACGCTGGAATTCCAGTTGCCGAAAGCAAATTGGTTGATCTCGAAGTTGCTGCTTCTTCGCATCCTATGCCTGTCCCATATGTGATCAAGCCAGTGGCCGAAGGTTCAAGTGTTGGGGTTTATATTGTGGAGCGCACGACGAACGGCCCCATGTCTCAGCTGTTGGAACAACGAGAAGTTTTTGGCGATCAGGTGATGGTTGAACGCTTTATTCCGGGCAAGGAACTGACCTGCGCCGTGATGGGCGATGTCGCTCTGGGTGTGATTGATATTGTGCCCAATATTGGGTTTTATGATTACGAAGCAAAATATGCGCAAGGTGGATCGCGCCATATTTTGCCAGCTGAAATTCCCAATGACGTTTACCGCAAATGTCAGCGTTATTCATTGATGGCACACAAAGCCTTGGGGTGTCGTGGCGTGACGCGCTGTGATTTCCGCTATGATGATATACAGGGCGATAAGGGCGAGCTGATTTTGCTTGAAATCAACACCCAACCCGGCATGACGGGGACATCGCTTGTGCCGGAACTTGCGGCTCATGCAGGCCATAGTTTTCCTGAATTGGTGACATGGATGGTTAATGATGCGTCGCTCAACCGATGAGTAAAGTCGCTCGCATATTTGATGCCATTCAAGCGCGCAAAACAAGAATAGCGGTGCGCAGTTCTGCTGTCTTATTTTTAGGGGCCACTATTATTCACGGCATTATGCTCGGTGGCCAGCTGAGCTATGAGGGTAGCCCGTGGCTTCGAATTCCCGACAAGTTGTCGAGTTTTATTGGCCTTGCTGCGGATGACATTCGTATCTCTGGTCTTGCCCACCATGATCCAGAATTGTTGTTGCGCGCTTTGAATTTACGTCCGGGCGGCAGTTTGCTGGGCTTTGATGCAGGTCAGGCGCGGCGCATGTTAGAAAGCATGGATTGGGTTGCTGCGGCTTCCGTGCAACGCAAGTTTCCCAATACGCTTGAAGTGACCATTTCTGAACGCGAGGCATTTGCAATTTGGCAACGTGGCACGACTTACTATCTTATCGACAAAGCAGGTGTTGCGATGAGTGGATTGAATATGCTTGGGCCTTCGCATTTTCTACTGGTGACCGGAGAGGGTGCAAATCTTGCGGCTTCCGAACTTGTTAACCATCTGGAAGCCACTCCTGAGTTAAGGAAGAAGATCAGTGCTGCTGCCTTGGTGGGCAAACGGCGTTGGACTCTTTATCTTTCTAATGGCGTCAAGATTGCTTTGCCGGAGCAGGGGGTGGATCAAGCCCTCGCCAAAGTAAACGCGCTTGATGTCAGTCAGAATATTCTGTCAAAAGGCATTCGCGAATTGGATTTGCGCATCGCCGGACAAATGACAGTGTCGATTGATGAAGTGGAAGTTGAAGAGCCGAAGACGACGAGCAGTTTGGACAAGGTGGTTGCCAAATCGCACTAAGTGATTGAGTTTAAGTTTGTGGGTGGCGTGATATGAGTGGGATGCAAATGCAAAATCGTGGAACTGGTCGGTCGAAATCTTCCACAGTCGCATCATTAGATATAGGATCGACAAAAATTTCCTGCATGATTGCAGAAGTTTCTTCTGGCGCGATGAACAGTCGGGGTGATCCGCGCAGCGGCATTAAGATTATTGGCTTTGGTCAAACCTTGTCTCGTGGTGTGCGCAGTGGTTCAATTGCTGATGTGAACGAAGCCGAATGCGCCATTCGGCTTGCGGTTGATGCAGCCGAACGCATGGCGCATGTTTCAATTTCAGAAGTTTATGTATCCATTTCCGGTGGTCGGCCACAATCGCGCAGTGTGAATGGCAAAGTGCGTACGCAGTCTGGCGTCGTGTCACGCCGCGATATTGATGCGTCAATTTCCCTGGGTATGTCGCAGGTCAAAGTGGGGAACCGAAAACTTTTGCATGTGACGCCGATCAACCACGGTTTAGATGGTGTGACCAACGTGGCAACACCTCTGGGGATGCACGGCAATGTTTTGTCGACCGATCTCAGCGTGACCAGTGTTGAACCCGCTTATCTCAACAACCTCTCGTTGGCTGTGGAACGTGCCCATCTTCGTCCGGCTGGCTTTATCATAGCACCCTATGCGGCGGCGAAGGCAACGCTTTCGGCAGATGAACTTTCGCTTGGAACTTTTGTAATTGATCTTGGCGGAGCCCTCACCAGTGTCGGGTTTTTTAACAATGGACAATTGGTGAGCGCAGACTGTGTGGCTTTGGGCGGAATGCATGTGACCCATGACATTGCCCAAGGTTTGTCAACCACCGTTGCGCACGCTGAACGCATGAAAACGTTGTGGGGAAGCGTACTTCCGGATGGTCATGGCGAACGCGAAATGTTAGCTGTTCCGGCCTTGGGTGAACGCGGTGTTGATACTGTTTACAAAGTACCAAAATCTCATCTTACCAATATCTTGCGGCCAAGAGTTGAAGAAATATTTGAACATGTTGCTGCTAAAATTGCCGCGATGGCTGTGGGTCAACCAGGTGCTGGCCGGGTGGTTTTGACAGGGGGCGCAAGTCAGCTTTCAGGAATTAGAGATTTGGCGCAAAGTGTTTTAGGCCGTCAAGTCAGGTTGGGTTCAGCGACCGGGTTTGGCCACATTACAGAACACGCTAAACAGGCGAATTTCGCGGTTGCAGCAGGCACACTTTGCTATGCGGCCAAGCCTAACATGCAGCACGGCGTGAGTGAAGAAGTGGAAGAATTTTATGCGCGTGCGCAAATGGGTTATGTGCGCCGCGTGGGCCAATGGCTGGCTGAAGCCTTGTAAATTTACACCCAAAAGTTGCATTGGTTAACGGAATGATGCAACCTGATTCAAAATGAATCATATTTGATGCTTAGTTTTTGGGTTTGGTTAGCGAAAATTAACCAATTCTTATACTTTGGGTAAGAAAGTCAGGATCAGCGCAACCGTTTTCCGGAATGACCCATGACAATCAAGCTCACAGTGCCAAATCTTTCAGAACTTAAACCACGGATCACCGTTTTTGGTGTGGGTGGAGCGGGCGGTAACGCCGTGAACAACATGATCGAGAGCCGTCTCGAAGGTGTTGAGTTTGTTGTGGCCAACACCGATGCGCAGGCTTTGTTGCAAAATGCGGCCCAGCGCCGCGTGCAAATGGGCACTGCTCTCACCCAGGGTTTGGGTGCAGGTTCTCAGCCCCAAATCGGTGCAGCTGCTGCTGAAGAAGCTTTGCAAGAAATTGTTGATCACCTTGCAGGCTCGCACATGGCATTTATCACCGCGGGCATGGGCGGTGGCACCGGCACAGGTGCTGCTCCAGTTATAGCGCGGGCTGCCAAGGAAATGGGAATTTTGACTGTTGGTGTTGTGACCAAACCGTTTCATTTTGAAGGGGCGCGCCGCCAGATTACGGCTGAGCGTGGCATTGAGGAATTGGCACGTTATGTTGATACGCTGATCGTCATTCCTAACCAAAATCTGTTCCGTGTGGCCAATGAAAAAACCACGTTTGCTGCGGCCTTCGCAATGGCCGACCAAGTGTTGTACTCTGGCGTTGCTTCCATTACGGAATTGATGACCAAAGAAGGTTTGATCAATTTGGACTTTGCCGACGTTCGCGCGATAATGAGCGAGATGGGCAAAGCCATGATGGGCACTGGCGAAGCCTCCGGCGAGCGCCGCGCTATTGAAGCAGCCGAAGCTGCAATTTCAAATCCATTGTTGGATGATGTGTCGATGCGCGGTGCGCGTGGGCTGCTCATCTCAATTTGCGGCGGGCCAGACCTGACACTTTATGAAGTTGATGAGGCGGCTACGCGTATTCGTGAAGAGGTTGATCCTGAAGCCAATATTATTTTGGGCGCAACATTTGATGATGCCCTTGAGGGTGTTATGCGGGTTTCAGTCGTGGCTACGGGCCTTGCAATCGAAGCCAAAGCACAAAAATCTGATGATATGATGGACGAACATTCTGAGGCCGCTGCGCCAATGTCCTATAATCCAGCGCCAGTTGCTGCAAAAATTATAAAGACTGCGCCGATGGTGGCACGCATTCCACTGCCTACAGTTGCTGAAGAACCAGCACATGAAGAAGCTATGGAAGAATATCATGCCGAAGAAGAATATGTTGAGTCCGTTCAACAGCGCATTCCTTCGATCGACAAATTTCCGATGATTGCGCAGCGCCAAGTGGCAGCTCAACAAGGCCGCATTGAAAGCATTGCTGAACATGCCCAAAAGCGCAAAAAGGGTTTGTTTGAGCGCCTAGCGGATGTTGGTTTGGGCCGCCGCGAAGAAGCCGCCCCGCAGGTTGCTGCACCCCGTCGTGCTGAACCAAAAATTCAACAGCAGCCTGCTCAACGCGCAGCTGCGCCAGAACCACAAATGGTAGAAGATACCAGCTACGATGATGATCAATTGGCGATCCCTGCATTCTTGCGCCGTCAAGCCAACTAAGGTCAGTTTTGCTGATTTAAAATATCAAACCCGGCGGTCACATTTCCGCCGGGTTTTCTGCTTCTATAGGCCTCTTCCATCTGCGCTAAAAGCTAGCTAGAGGCTGCTTGCGCTCAAGTTGCTGTAAAAAAGGTTGAGAATGAAGGTTCGCACGTCACAGAATTTCGCCAAGGGTTTGCTTTTATTGGCGCTCGCTGTGGCGTCACAGGGTTGTTCTGCGGGCAGTGCCATGAAAAGTTTGCTCGGGGGAACTTCATCAGAAGCCCTAGCGCCGGATTTGACTAAATCTGATGACCAAGCGGTGTCTGACCTTTATAATGCTGGTCTCGAAGCTTTGAACAGCCGAAGTTATAAAAGTGCAGCCAAGAAATTTGCCGAAGTTGAACGATTGCACCCCTATTCAAAATGGGCCACGAAGGCCTTGCTGATGCAAGGTTTTGCAAATTATCAAGGCAATAATTATGGCGATGCTGTTAATGCCTGTCAGCGCTTTATTCAATTGCACCCCGGTCATGTTGACACGCCTTATGCTTATTATCTTGTGGCTTTATCGCAATATGAACAAATTGCTGACGTGACGCGCGATCAATCACAAACGCAGACGGCGCTGGACTCTCTTGATGAAGTCTCGCGGCGTTTTCCTGATTCCAAATATGCAAGCGATGCAAAGCAGAAGGCTTTGCTGGCGCGTGACCATTTGGCGGGCAAGGAGATGGAAGTTGGCCGCTATTATTTGAAGAAGGGTTCTTACCTCGCTGGCATAAACCGCTTCAAGAAAGTAATCACCGATTATCAAACGTCATCGCAAACACCGGAAGCACTTTACCGCATTACTGAGGGTTATATGGCTTTGGGGGTGACATCTGAGGCTCAAACTGCTGCCGCTGTTTTGGGGCATAATTTTCCTCGCAGCCAATGGTATAAAGATGCCTATCGCTTGGTTTCATCAAACGGATCGGCCCCACAGGAAAATCAATCTTCGTGGATCAGCAAAGTCTTCCACAGTTTGTAATTCGCCGATGTTTGTTTTTTGTTCTCATGGCTTTCAAGTCTGAGCTATAGTGAGTCTATGCTCACAGCTCTTTCAATTCGCGACATTGTTCTCATCGAAAAACTTGATTTAGCCTTGGAGGGTGGATTGACCATCCTGACAGGCGAAACCGGTGCAGGTAAATCCATTCTGCTCGATTCACTGGGTCTTGCTCTGGGAGCGCGTGGGGATTCGTCTTTGGTGCGCAGCGGCCAAACCAAAGGCAGTGTTACGGCGGCGTTTAGCCTGCCTGCCGGCCATGTGGCATATAAACTCTTGGAAGAACAAGGCGTGGATGCTGATGGCGAAATTGTTATTCGCCGCATTCAAAATGCTGATGGACCCAGCAGAGCAACCATAAATGAGCAACCCGTAAGTTTAAATTTATTAAGACAAATCAGTGTTTTATTGCTGGAGCTTCATGGACAACATGCAGACAGAGCTTTGGTTGATGTGGCTGCCCATCGGCGGCTGCTGGACGCGTTTGGTGGTCTTGAAGGCCAAGTTGAAAAGCTTATTAGGCTGTGGGGTGAACTTACTTCAACGCGAGATCTGCTCGATGAACACAAGGCTCTCATGGCGCGAGCAGAAGCAGAGCGTGACTATTTAGAACATGCCGCAGCTGAACTTTCCGAGCTTGGGCCAGAGCCAGACGAAGAGCAACACTTGGCCGAAAAGCGCCAATTGATGATGCAGTCTGAGCAATATGTCTCCGCTTTGGAAGAAGCGGAAAATGCTCTGACTGGCGATAATGCGGGCGAGGCGAAGCTGCATGCGGCACTTCGTCGGTTAGAGCGGCGCAAGGAAGGGGCGGGCGGCAGGTTGGACGAGGTGTGTGCAGCTCTCGACCGGGTGATCATTGAGTTCAATGAAGCGCAGCGCACTATGTATGACGCGCGTAAAGCGTTTGCCTTTGATCCAAAAGATTTGGAAAAATCTGAGGAGCGCTTGTTTGCGCTTCGTGCGGCTGCGCGAAAATTTAAATGCACAGTTGATCAACTTGCTGGTGTTCACGCAAAATTTGAAACTGACTTGCAGGCTTTAAGCGATGGTGGGGCCAAGCTTAAAAGTCTGGAAATCGCCCACACCGATGCCAAAGCCGTATATGAAAAAGCAGCAGACGTTCTCTCAGCAGCGCGGCGCAAGACCGCAAAGAGTTTAGACAAAGCTGTGGCTGCAGAACTTCCTGCACTGAAATTGGAACGTGCGCGCTTTGAAACTGATGTTCAAGCAGACGCTACAAAGCCGGGAGCTTATGGCATTGACCGCGTCGAATTTATTGTGGCAGCAAACCCTGGCACACCTTTGCAGCCGTTGATGAAAGTGGCGTCTGGTGGCGAATTGGCACGGTTTATGCTGGCTTTAAAGGTGGTGCTCGCCGCCAAGGGTTCGGCCCCAGTTTTAATATTCGATGAAATTGATACTGGTGTGGGCGGTGCTGTGGCGGATGCTATTGGCAATCGTTTGCGGCGCTTGGCTGATGGTTTGCAAGTTATTGCTGTCACGCATTCGCCACAGGTGGCAGCGCGGGCGGCGCAGCATTTGCAAATTTCAAAAATGGAAGATGCTAAAGGCAAGCGCATGGTAACGCGGGTGCAGCCTTTAACACCCGAACATCGCCGTGAAGAAATAGCGCGGATGCTTTCTGGCGCGCTGGTGACAGACGCCGCGCGGGCGCAAGCGGATGAATTATTGGCAGGGCAGAAATGAGCCGCAAGGAAGCAGCTAGCGAACACGCCAAAATTTCGGAAGAGTTAGCAGCCCATGACCGGGCTTATTATCAAGACGATACTCCATCAGTTTCAGACGCAGATTACGATCGCTTGCGCTTGCGGTTGCTTGAATTGGAATCGCAGTACCCCACTCTGGCTAAAGGCAACTCACCGTCGAAAAAAGTGGGTGCAGCACCGCTCGAAAAATTTGGTAAGGTTGCTCATTCCGTGCCTATGCTGTCATTGGCCAATGCTTTTGCTGATGAAGATGTTTATGATTTTTTGGGGCGGGTGCGACGGTTTTTAAATCTTGCCGATGATGCTCCTGTGGCGGTTACGGCTGAACCAAAGATTGATGGTCTTTCACTTGCGCTACGTTATGAAAATCGAAAACTTGTCCAAGCCGCCACACGTGGGGATGGGGCCGAGGGCGAGAATGTGACCGCCAATGTTTTTTATGTGAAGGATATTCCGCAAACACTTCAAGGTACAGCGCCAGATTTAATTGAAATTCGCGGCGAAATATACATGTCTTCCAATGACTTCGCGGCACTTAATGAGAAACAGAGTCAACTTGGTGAAAAATTGTTTGCCAATCCGCGCAATGCAGCGGCGGGCTCGCTTCGGCAACTTGATCCAAGCATTACAGCATCACGGCCTCTGAAGTTTTTTGCCTATGCTTGGGGAGCGGCACCACACCTTCCGGCGCAAACTCAGTATGAAGTTGTGCAAGCATTCAAGACCTGGGGCTTGCCCGTTAATCCGCTGATGGTGCTGTGCCATTCGGCCGAAGAGCTTTTAGCGCAGTATCGGCTGATTGAAGCTCAGCGTGCCACGCTGGGCTATGATATTGATGGTGTGGTTTACAAAGTGAATGACTTGGCCTTGCAGGCACGTCTTGGCTTTGTTTCGCGTTCGCCCCGATGGGCGATTGCTCATAAATTTTCTGCTGAACAGGCGACAACTGTTCTCGAAGCGATTGATATTCAAGTGGGGCGCACGGGCGCACTCACACCCGTGGCGCGGCTCAAACCTGTGACCGTCGGCGGCGTGGTTGTGTCTAATGCCACACTGCACAATGAAGATGAAATTGCGCGTAAAGATGTGCGCATTGGCGACACCGTTATTTTGCAGCGGGCGGGCGATGTAATCCCGCAGATAGTGGGTGTGGCGCAACGCGGTGCTGACACTGTGCCATATAAGTTTCCGCAAATTTGTCCGGCTTGTGGCAGCCATGCGGAGCGTGAAGAAAAAGCCTCTGGAAAATCTGATGCGGTGCGGCGTTGCACGGGGGGACTGATTTGCCCAGCACAGCGCATGGAGCGACTTAAGCATTTTGCCTCGCGCAATGCTTATGACATCGAAGGCTTGGGCGATAAAATTGTAGAAGAATTTTATGCTGTTGGTTTGATCATGTCGCCACAGGATATTTTTACCCTTGAAGCGCGTGATGCTCGGTCCGTTAAGAAACTGAAAGACGGTGAAGGTTGGGGCGAGTCGAGTGTGGCCAATCTGTTCTCAGCGATTGCTGCCCGGCGAAAAATTGCTTTAGACCGATTTATATTTGCTCTGGGCATTCGCCATGTGGGGGAAACGACGGCTCGGGTTTTGGCACGGTCTTACGGATCGGCGACTTCATTGCGAGATCAAATGAAAGTGGCAGCGGCATCACCTGAAAATGAAGCGCGGTCCGAATTGACGGCCATTGATGGCATTGGTGACGTAGTGGCCGAAGCGCTGATCCAGTTTTTTGATGAACCGCATAACATTGAAATTTTTGATACGCTATTGGCAGAAGTGGAACCGCAACCCCTTGCTGCTGTAGCCGCCAGTTCGCCAGTATCCGGCAAAACTGTGGTGTTTACGGGTGCGTTGGAACGCATGACGCGTGAAGAAGCTAAAGCCATGGCCGAGCGTTTGGGCGCAAAAGTTGCTGGTTCAGTTTCCATGAAAACTGATTTGCTGGTGGCGGGGCCAGGGGCTGGTTCTAAATTAAAAGACGCTGAAAAATTTGGGGTGGAAGTGATTGACGAAGCGGCATGGTTTGTGCGCATTGGTGCGTCATGAGATTTCAACGGGCGGACTTTATCGCCGGCCTTAAAGACGGATGGCCCATGTTTTTGGCCTATGTGCCAATTTCAATGTTGTGGGGCACATTGGCTGCAGGCAAAGGCTTTTCAGTGTTTGAAGCGTTATTGATGAGTGCATTGATTTATGCGGGTGCATCGCAATTTGTGGCTATTGAAATGTGGGTTGATCCCCTGCCGATTATTTTGATGGTCTTCACTATCTTCATCATCAATGTGAGGCACATACTTTATGCGGCATCCATTTCGCGGCACATGGGCGGCATTCAAAAAAAATGGCATCCATTTTTGATGTACGTGCTGACCGATGAGGCCTGGGCTTTGCTTGAACGTAAAGCAATGACCCAACCTTTGACCCTTGGTTATTATGTCGGTGTAGCCGTTCCTTTATGGCCAACATGGTTTATCAGTTCGGCAATTGGTGCTTACATAGGGCGCAAGCTTCCTGATCCAGCTTTGATTGGATTAGACTTTGCTTTTGCTGCCATGTTTATTGCTATTCTTGCTGGTTTTTGGAAGGGCCGGCGCACGGGACTTGTGCTTGTTGTGAGCGCTGCTGTGGCGGTCGTTGCGAAGACATATATTTCTGGTGCGTGGTATATTGTTTTAGGTGGACTTGCGGGTGTTGCTGTGGCGGCACTTCTCCATAAAGAGGTGGAGGCATGAACGTGCACCTTGCAACTCTGATTGCTATTATCGGCATGGGCCTCGCCACCTATGGCACACGCATTTCAGGTTTGTTGTTGATGCGCGGTGTGGTCGTGGAAGGCCGATTGAAAGCTGCGTTAGATGCTGTGCCGCCAGCGGTTTTAATGGCCGTGATAACACCAACCGTTTTTATGACGGGGCGTGCTGAGGCTCTAGCTGCCGCTGTTACAGCGCTGTCAGCTTATTTCAAAATGCCACTTCTGCTGACAATTTTTGCAGGTGCTTCAAGCGTTGTGGTGTTTCGCTTGCTACTTAACTGAACGGCGCGCAGGCTTGTTTCATCAACACAAGGTCGTCGCCAGACATGAAGCTCCCCACATCTTTCAAAACGCGGGCGTGGTACTCATCCAGCCATTGAAGTTCGTCGCGGGTTAGTAATTTTGTTTCAATCAAGTTGCGATCAATCGGCGCAAACGTCAAAGTCTCGAAACTCAACATCGGGCGTTCGCTGCCTTTGATTTCGGTCGCTTCTTTGACGACTAGAAGATTTTCGATGCGAATGCCGTATTCGCCTTGCTTGTAAAAACCGGGCTCGTTGGACAAAATCATACCGGGTTCCAATGCCACATAGTTATTTTTGCTGATGCGGGCAGGGCCCTCATGTACCGAGAGATATGAGCCAACGCCGTGGCCTGTGCCGTGGTCGAAATCGAGCCCCGCTTGCCACAGGCTGGCGCGTGCCAACACATCAATGTTGGCACCCGTCGTGCCTTTTGGAAATTTGATCATCGAAATTCCGATCATGCCTTTCAGCACGCGGGTGAAGCGGTCGCGCATTTCGTCCGTAGGCTGACCAATTATCACGGTGCGGGTCACGTCAGTGGTACCGTCTTGGTATTGGCCACCCGAGTCAATCAAGTAGATTTCATTGTTTTTGAGAGTTCGGCAATTGTCTGGGTCGACATGATAGTGTGGAATGGCAGCATTAGGGCCCGCTGCGGAGATGGTACTGAAGGACAAGTCCATCAACACGCCAGTATCTTTGCGGAATTCTGTAAGTTTGTCGGCTGCGGTGGCTTCAGTGAGTTTGCCTTTTGGCGCTTCGACTGACAGCCATTGCAAGTAGCGCGAGAGGGCCACACCATCGCGGCGCTGGGCCGATCTTGCGCCTTCTTGTTCAACTTCATTTTTGCGTGCTTTGGGCAATGTGCAAGGGTCAACGCCTTCTTTCAGTATTGCGCCAGACGCCGCCAAAACACTGCGAATTTTTTCAGGGGCCGAGCCAGCATCAATCATAACACTCGATTTTTTTGCCCCCAGTTTTTTAAGAGACGTTTCAAGTTCCTCTGGTTTTCGCACAAGGGTGGTGGCCTTCAAGTGGGCGCGCACATCTTCTGGCAAGCGTTTGGCGTTGACAAATATCTCCGCTTTGCCTTTACGGTGAATGATCGCGTAAGCCAGCACCACAGGCGTGTAAGGGACATCTTGCCCACGCAAATTTAACAGCCACGATACCGATGACGGCTCGGCCAGCACGGCAGCATCGACATTGGCGTTTCCTAACTCTGCCGCCATATCGGCAAGCTTATCTGCCACGCTGCGGCCAGCAAATTGCAAGGGCTGAACGGTGAGCGGATTTTGTGGGCGGGCAGGTTGGTCAGCCCAGATTTGATCAATCAGATTTTTTGCGACAGGAACGAGTTTGGCTCCCGCTTTGGTGCAGGCCAGTGCAAGGCGCTTGGCTTCGCTTGCGGTGGTCAGCCACGGGTCAAAACCTAAGCGATCATTTTTCTTGAAATTGTTTTCAATCCATTTGGTTGGAGGCTCGTCCACTAAATGCTGTGGTGTGACTTCGTTTACGTTCACCTGTTCGCGCACTTGAATTGTATAGCGACCGTCAATGAATATCGCCGCTTTTTTCTCAGCAATGATGGCCAGTCCCCATGATCCAGCAAAACCTGTCAGCCATTTCAAGCGCTCAGCATAGGCTGCCACATATTCTCCCTGAAACTCATCCTGCCTTGGGACAATATAACCTTGTAGCTTATTGCGCTTCATTGCCGCGCGGAGAGTGGCGATTGGAGAAAGGGATGTCATTGTTTTGGAACCTACGGCGTTGAATCGATTCAGAATAAGGCACACTAACCTGAAATGCAGTTGGTTTCACTTCGTGAATTTTAGGTGCAATGCAATATAGTTTATCGTTTTTGATATACTAAATTTGCATAGATAGGTGTCTGTTTACGTCTTGTTTACTTTTTAACGACAAGCAGAGATTGTAAATTTACAGTAAGATTTATGACGGAATTGTGGTGTTTACTGTTAAATAATTGCCATAATTCAATAGTATGTGACAATAACTGAAGCAATTTGGGGGTCGAAGCACCTGGAATTCAACGTCATGCAAAATATGCATGACAATCATTCGTAATCTTCTCTGGTGAAGGGCACGTATGATGGATAGATGAGGGATGGAATTGTGCGACGCACAATAATTGACCTCGAAAGATATCGCCCAACCGGGCAAATTTTGAGAGATGGAGACTAAAATGACTACGATTTCAATGGACCGTACAACTGCTCGCACTTCTGGCATTGCCAATGCTGGCTTGATGGGCCGTGTTAAGACTTTTATTTCGCGCAGCCGCGCTGAGCGCCAACTTCGCCAGCTTGATGACCGCATGTTGTCAGACATTGGTGTAGTTCGCAGCGAAATTTCATCCCGCGTTTGGGGTAACTAATTTAAGCTTCCTCCCAACTGGGTTTTATAAATCCGGTTCCTTGTCGCCCCAGACTTTATAGTTTGGGGCGATTTTTTTTGGTGGGTTTGGTCATCACCAAAGCAATCCAATTGCCATTGCGGATGATTTTGGCGGTGATCAGTCCGCGCGTTGTATAGCAGGCGCGGATCCAGCGCAGTTGATCGAAGGTTAAGCCGGACAAGATGAGATGTCCGCCAGGCACCAGCATGGTGCTTAACCCTTGGGCGAGATATGCTAGGGGCCGGGCCAAAATGTTGGCAAAAATTAAATCAAACGGTGCAGCCTGTTTTATGCTTGCGTGATGCAGACCTGTGGCTGTGAGTCCGATGATTAGAGGGCGCACGCCATTCAGCTTGGCATTGCCTAATGTTACACGCACGGCTTCGGCATCAATGTCTGTGGCCAGTGCGTTGGTTTTTAAGGCTTGTGCTGCTGCGATGGCCAGAACGCCTGTACCGCAGCCTAAATCTAAAATGCGAGTAGGGCGGTGCCGCTTGAGAATATCATCCAGTGCCGAAAGGCAGCCAGCAGTGGTGCCATGATGGCCCGTGCCGAATGCTGTGCCTGCGTCAATTTCTAGGGATATCCCGCCAGCCCTGCGAACGGCTCGATCATGTGAGCCATGGAGAAAAAAGCGGCCCGCAATTATGGGCGCCAAACCTTCTAATGATCGCCGCACCCAATCTTCATTTGGCACTGGCGCAATAACTGCGTCAGGACTTTCTAAATAATCACGGGCCGCAACGGCCGTGGCTTCGTCTTCAAACCACGCCACGGTTTCCCAGAGATTTTTAGCTTCGTCAGTTTCATTGATGGTGACTGCTAAGGGATCCAACTGAAAATCATTTTCAATGCGATCCGACCAAGCGAGCGCATCCTCATGCGACAGGTTGGGAATTGAGAGCGTGATTTGTGCAACCTGCATAAGCCGTATTCCAAAAGAAAATGGCCGGATCATCTCCGGCCATTTCAGCGTATAGCGGTTTTATTTGAATTAGGTCAAAGGCAGAATCGTAATTTCCACACGGCGGTTTTGGGCTTTGCCCGAGGCCGTGGCATTTGACGCGATGGGGTCACGTTCGCCGTGGCCTTCAACTGAAAAGCGATTTGTGTCGAGCTGCTGTGATGCCATAAACTGTGCAACGGACGAAGCTCGGCGGCGCGAGAGATCATAGTTCGATTGGTCTGACCCATCAGAATCGGTGTGGCCCACCACATCAATCAAAGTTTGCTTATATTCTTTGAACACTTCGGCAACGGATGTCAGCGTGTCATAAAACCGGGGTTTGATTTCGGCGCGCGCCGTATCGAATGTAATGTTTGATGGCATGTTCAACACGATGCTATCACCGACGCGGGTGACTGACACGCCGGAGCCTGCCAAGCGTTCGCGCAATTGCGATTCTTGGTTGTCCATATAAACGCCAACGCCCCCACCCGCCAATGCGCCAAGACCTGCACCAACGAGTGCAGCTTTGCGCGATGATAAACTTGTCGTCGCACCGAGAAGTGCACCAGCTGCTGCGCCAAGGGCTGCACCCGTGCCAGCGCCAATCGCGGTTTTTGAGACCTGCTGTTCACCTGTAAACGGGTTGGTTGAACAGGCGCTGAGCAAGAGCGAAAGCGCGGTGGCGATGATGATGGCGTGTTTCATTAAATATCCCCTCGAATATCGGTGGTTCTGAAGGGCAGATGTGGCGGAAATTTGGTTAAAAAAGAGTTAGTTTGCGACGCTATACGCAAACTCACGATGGTACAAATTTGAGTGCCACACCATTCATGCAATATCGTAAGCCCGTTGGTTTTGGTCCATCATTAAAAACATGTCCCAGATGGCCGCCGCAGCGACGGCAATGCACTTCCGTGCGCGTGGTGAACAGCGTGTTATCTTCTTTTTCACCCACGGATTTGGGCAACACATCAAAAAAGCTTGGCCAGCCTGTGCCACTGTCAAATTTCATGGTTGACGTGTAAATTGTTAAATCGCAACCTGCACAATTGAAGGTGCCTTTGGCGTGTTCTTCGAGAAGCTTTGAAGTTCCGGGGCTTTCGGTCACTTCTTCGCGCAGAGTTGCATATTGTGCTTTGGTCAGAATTTTACGCCATTCTTCGGCGGTCTTGGTAATTTCAAAGTTTTCAGCAAAGGCCGACCGCGCGGCACCAGTCAATCCGAAAATTGATAGGCCCGAAAGTTCGAGAGCAAAACGACGATTCATAATAGGTCCTCCTGTTGTTCACCTCCTTCATACGCTTCAAAGCGACACAGGAGTGGTCACAACCCTTCAAACAATTGTGATGGGGCTTAAACTTTGTGGCCAGACAAAACGGCCCCGGCATTGGCTGGTAACATTCTATAGATATAAATCGAAATCAGCCCGCCCAGCGAGATTGCGAAGAACGCAGCCGAGAAATCGACGTTAGCCAATTGTGCTGCTCCGCGCCACCAAACCGAGAGATCGAGAATGGTGGCCGCAACTGCAACCCCCATCGCCAGTGAAAGTTGTTGCATAACAGTGTAGAGACCATTGGCCTTGCTTACCTGTTCTGATGTCACGTCGGCGTAGGCAATTGAATTTAGCGCGGTAAATTGCATTGATCGCATAACGCCGCCCGCCAACAAAATGAACATCATTAATGCGTAACTCATGGTGGGGGACAAAAGCCCGAGCGAGGCCGTTAAGACACAACTCATCAAGCCATTGACGATCAGCAAATTGCGATACCCAAAGCGCTTCAGAAGTGCGCCTGCACCAAATTTCATGGTCAACGCGCCGAGGGCTGCCGCACACGTGATCAAACCTGATTGAAATGCGGTCAGGCCAAAGCCAAGTTGCAACATGAGTGGCAAAAGAAAAGGAACAGCACCGGCTGCCAAGCGATAATATAATCCGCCAGTTATGCTGATCCGCAATGTATCAATTTTGAGCAATGACAAGTCGAGGATGGGATTGGGCACGGTGCGGGCGTGGCGCACATAAAGTGCTATCATCGCCACACCTGCTGCAATCATAGCTATCACATAAGTTTCAGGGATAAGCCCGCGTCCAACAACAGTGCAGCCAAAGACTGAAAGAGCCAAGCCCGATCCTGACAATAGGAACCCCTTTACGTCGAGGGCAGGCACATTGGCTTCCCGCGGATTGGGCATGAATTGTGTGGCCAAGACGAGACCCAAAATGCCGATCGGCACATTCATCCAAAAAATCCAGCGCCAGTGAAAATACGTCGTGATGAAGCCGCCAATCGGAGGACCGAGAAGCGGGCCAATTAAAGCCGGCACTGTCAGCCAGGCCATGGCATTCACCAATTCAGACTTTGGAATTGCGCGAATGAGGATGATGCGGCCCACGGGCACCATCATGGCGCCGCCCAACCCCTGTAAGGCGCGAAGACCCACCAACCATGCCAAGTTTGGCGCAAAGCCGCAGCCAAAAGAAGCGAGCGTGAAAATTATGATGGCAAGCCTGAATATGAGCTTTGCGCCGTAGCGATCTGCCATCCACCCGGAGATTGGCAGGAAAACAGTGAGGCTGAGAAGATAGGTTGTGAAGGCGAGCTTAAGTGAAACCGGGTTGGTGCCCAAATCTGCCGCGATTGCTGGAAGAGACGTTGCAATCACGGTCGAGTCCATGTTCTCCATGAACAAGGCAGCGGCAATTACGAGGGGAAGAATGCGGGTAGGAGAGATCATGAAAAAGCACTAGCATAGTCTTTTATTGCCGCCTGATAAATTTGTAAAATCCTGCTCGTTCAAAGGATCTAAATGATGGCCAAAACAAATATAAATAAGCGGATATTCATTGCGGGTGCCGGACCTGTGGGTTTGACTGCTGCCGTCGAATTGAAGTGCAGGGGTTTTGCTCCACGCATTGTTGACCCCGACAAGACGGTCTCTGCTGAGTCGCGTGCATTAGCCGTCAACACCCGAACTTTGGAATTGATGGAACCTTCAGGTGTGACCGACATGATGTTGGCCGCTGGCAATCGCGCCAAGCATGTTGTGATCCGCCGCAATGAGAAAATCTTGGCGCAGATTGATCTCACTCAAATTCCGCACCGATTTAATTTCATGTTGGTTTTGGCCCAATCCCGCACCGAAGAAATACTCATTCAAAAACTGCATGACATGGGAGTTGAAGTCGAAACAAATATCGCGCTGGAATCGTTTTCAGATGGTGCTGAAATCGAATGTAAACTCAGCAACGGCAGCATCGCAGCCACCGATTTTCTTTTCGGCGCTGATGGGTCGCATTCAGTTGTTCGCAAAAACTTAGGCTTGCCCTTTGAGGGCGAGACTGACGAGCAGATTTTTGGCCTCGCCGATGTAGAGTTAGACGATTGGGCATTCCCGACTGACACTGTGGTTCTGACCATCATGGACTCCCACCTCGCTCCCTATCTTCCAATGCGCGAAGGCTTTGGCCGTTTTATCAGTACGAGAGGCGATTGCCTGAATAATCTTCCGCGTGATGCCAAAGTCAAAAAAGTAATATGGGAAACTGATTTCAAATTGAGCTATCGCCAAGTGCAAACTTATCAGCAAGGCAATGTGTTTCTTTTAGGTGATGCCGCCCATATTCATTCACCCGTGGGTGGCCGCGGCATGAATCTCGGGATGGAAGATGCATGTTGGTTGGCATGGTTGCTCGCGGAAGGTCGCGAACAGGACTACAGCACTCTACGTCACCCTGTCGGGGCCGACGTCTTAAAATTTACCCACACATTTACGAGTTTCGCCAAATCGCGAGGGGTATTGCAAGACATGTTTTTCCAGTTTGGCATTCCTATTTTGACCAAACTGCCAGCCCTGCAACGCCGCGCCTTCAATATGCTTACGGCCCTCAACACCCCAGCACCCCCTTGGCTTTGACGGTTCCCATGCGATGCTCTATACGGGAGGGCTGTCCTAAATTGTGGTGGACGGTGCCGAAACTCTGCGCCGGTTAAATGCGCTGTTGCCCGAACCGGAGCGTTTTATGAATAAGTTATTTAGTTGGCTTGAGGCCCGCGTGGATTCATTCCCACAGATCACACCGCAAATGCCCGCCAAAACCACATGGGGCTTTATCCGTTTTTATGCGCGGCCATTTTATCCGTTGCTCATTACCGGATTTTTGTTGTCTGTGATGATCGCCATCATCGAAGTGCGCTTGTTTTCGTTCCTCGGCACGATCGTCGATACCTTAAGTTCGGCCAAGCCTGAAACTTTCTGGGCCGACCATAAAACCAAACTCTTGCTCTTCGGCACACTTTCATTGTTGGCCTTGCCGACGTTGAGTTTCATTGCCGATGCAATTGAGAATCAGGGCTTGCGCGGAAACTTCGCGATGCGCATTCGGTGGTTGGCGCATCGTTATATGTTGCGGCAGTCGATGGAATTTTTCCACAATGAATTTGCGGGCCGGGTGTCCACAAAAGTGATGCAGGCTGCATTGGGCGTGCGCGATGTGGTGATGAAGCTGACACAAGTGATCTCTTGGGTTGCCGTGTTTTTCTTAAGTGCACTTGCTTCTTTTGCTGCAAATGATTGGCGGCTTACGATCCCGCTCCTCGGCTGGTTGGCGGGCTATGCCTTCACGATGCGTCATTTTGTGCCGCGTATGGGCAGGCTGGCGCAGCGCCAAGCCGACATGCGCTCGCTGGTGACAGGGCGCATTGTGGATACTTATACCAACATGCCCACCGTTAAACTTTTTGCGCATACGTCGCGCGAAGATGACCACGCCAAGGAAGGCTTGGAGTGGATGCTGGATAGTGTTCATGCCTCCATGCGGGTGTCCACTCAGATGAACTATGCTTTGAATTCTTTGAATGGAGCCGTGCTCACATCCACCGCGGCCATGGCCATTTGGTTATGGTCGCAAAATGCAATCACCGTTGGGGCCATCGCGTTTTCCGTGGGGCTGGTCTACCGGATGCAAGGCATGGCGCATTGGATGCTATGGGAAATTGCCGGGCTGTTTGAAGATTTCGGTGTGGTGCGCGATGGTGTGGAAACGATCGCCCGCGTACATTCAGTGGTCGATAAGCCGGATGCAAAATTATTAAATGTGAGCGCAGGAAAAATCACGTTTGCAAATCTCAATTTCAATTATGGCCAAGCCAAAGGCCAGCGTGGCCATAATGTAATTGATGATTTTAATCTGGTGATCAAACCGGGTGAAAAAGTTGGATTGGTTGGCCGGTCCGGTGCTGGTAAATCCACCATCGCCAATTTAATTTTGCGGTTTTACGATGTGGGCTCTGGCCATATTCTCATTGATGGCCAGAACATTGCAGACGTCACTCAAGAATCTTTGCGCGCAAAAATTGGTGTAGTCACCCAAGACACATCATTGCTGCATCGCTCGGTGACGGATAATATTCGATACGGGATGCCAGATGCCAGCATGGAGCAGATTGTGGCCGCCGCCAACAAAGCTCACGCTGAAGAATTCATCGCCAACCTTGTCGATCCTAATGGCCGCAAAGCTTACGAGGCCCATGTGGGCGAGCGAGGTGTAAAACTTTCTGGAGGACAGCGCCAGCGCATTGCCATTGCCCGTGTGCTCTTGAAGAATGCGCCGATTTTGATTTTGGATGAAGCCACTTCGGCTTTAGACTCAGAAGTCGAAGCTGCCATTCAGGAAAATCTTTACACGTTGATGGAAGGCAAAACTGTGATTGCAGTCGCCCACCGCCTCAGCACCATTGCCGCCATGGACCGCCTCATCGTGATGGACAAAGGCCGTGTGGTGGAAGAGGGCAGCCACAAACAACTTCTGGCCAAAAAAGGTGGCCTCTACGCAAGCCTCTGGAAACGCCAAAGCGGCGGGTTTTTGGTGCCGGAGGATATGGAGATGGGGCAGGGGTGATATATGTGCACTGTCACCGGATTCTTGTCACCGGATTCCGGATTCTAGATTGGAATATGAGCTAATGGCTCACATCGCTAAACCGAGATGAACTCGGATTGCGTCTTCAACACGCTCTAAGTCTTCTTTCGACACGGCGCCCAACTTATCTTTCAGTCTGCTTTTATCGGCTGTCATTATTTGATCGGCCATTGCTTTGCTGGTTTGCTTGCCGGTTGTGACTAAAGCTTCGCCGGGGTAGAGGCGGGCGGTGCTGCTGGTGAGTGGGATGACGACAACGCGCGATAAATTTCGATTTGCGGAGTCGTTGCTTACAATAATAGCGGGGCGGCGTTTGGCAATTTCGCTGCCGATGGCTGGATCAAATTCAACCCACCAAACTTCACCGCGCTTCATCGGCCAAATCTTTGCTCAAGGCTTCCACCCATTCAGTAGCTTCGGATTCTCGTGCGGAGTCTGCCGCCATAGCTTGATAGCCCGCATCCAAAGCCGTGTCTAAAACATGGGGCCGCAGCAAATCTTCGATGAATTGACTCATGCGGCGTTTGCCGATGGTGCGGTAGAGGCCGTCATAAACGGATTCATCGAGGGTTATGGTCATCTTTTTGTGCATGGCATCTATATACGTTATACGTATTACGATTTCAAGGACTATTCCCGCTCTACAAAGCTATCGATCACCCGTTTCTCGCCAGCCTTGTCAAAATCCACGGTCAGCTTATTGCCTTCGACACTTGTCACATTTCCATATCCAAATTTTTGGTGGAAGACGCGTTCGCCGGTTTCATAGCTTGGTGCGTTGGCGAAGCTGGCGGCCATTTCGCCTTCTATGAACTTTGGCGCGTTGCGCATGGTGTCGCCGGAAGATTTTCGCTGTTGGGCGCGTTGCCAGCCGGGGGTGTCATAGCTGCCTTTGCCGAAACTGGTGTTGCTGTCGAAGCGACTTGAGGCAAAGCTTTGACCGCCATAGGCTGATTGCATGGCCGCGACTTCCACATGTTTTTCTGGCAACTCATCTATGAAGCGCGACGGCAAAGCCGATTGCCACAAAGCGTGGATGCGGCGGTTTTGCGCGAAGCTGATGGTGGCGCGCAGTTTGGCCCGCGTGATGCCCACATAGGCCAAGCGCCGCTCTTCTTCCAAACCATTGCGGCCTTTTTCATCGAGTGATCTTTGATGCGGGAATAAGCCTTCCTCCCAACCGGGCAAAAACACCGTGCCGAATTCCAAGCCTTTGGCGGAATGCAGGGTCATGATGTTCACGCGGTCATCGGTTTCGGCTCCGGTGTCGCGGTCCATCACCAATGAAACATGTTCAAGGAATCCGGACAAGTTTTCAAACTCGCCCATGGAGCGCACGAGTTCTTTCAAGTTTTCCAAGCGGCCTTCAGCTTCGGGGCTTTTGTCGTGCTGCCACATTTCGGTGTAGCCGGATTCATCGAGCACAATTTCGGCAAGTTCCGTGTGGGGCAGGGCATCAATTTGTTTGCGCCAGCGGTTGAAACTTTCGATCAGCAATCGAAGTGCTGTGCGGGCTTTGGCGGGCAGCTCATCAGTGCCCAACATTTTTTCTGCGGCTACATAAAGGGAGGTGCCGGAGCGCCGCGCCACACTATACATTTTTTGCACCGAGGCATCGCCAATGCCGCGCTTGGGCGTGTTGATGATGCGCTCAAATGCCAAATCATTATCGGGCGAAGCGACAATTTTGAAATAGCTCATCGCGTCGCGGATTTCGGCGCGCTCATAAAAACGCGGGCCACCGATCACACGGTAAGGCAGGCCAAGCGTGATAAAGCGATCTTCGAAGGCGCGCATTTGGGCTGAAGCGCGAACCAGGATGGCCATGTCGTTGAGCCGCTCTTTCTGGCGTTGCAGGCTTTCGATATCATCGCCAATGGCGCGGGCTTCTTCCTCACCATCCCAATGGCCGCGTACGGTAACGGGGGTGGACTCAGTTTTATCCGTGCGCAAAGTTTTGCCGAGGCGCGATTCATTTTTGGATATGAGGCCAGAGGCGGCCCCCAAAATATCTGGTGTTGAGCGATAGTTGCGCTCCAACTTGATGATTTTGGCACCCGGAAAATCCTTTTCAAAGCGCAGGATATTATCCACCTCAGCGCCGCGCCATCCATAGATGGATTGATCGTCATCGCCCACGCAACAAATGTTTTTATGCCCTTGAGCGAGAAGCCGCAGCCAGAGATATTGCACCACGTTGGTGTCTTGATATTCATCGACCAGCATATATTTAAATTTTTGCTGGTAGGATTTCAGAACGTCAGGATGTTCTTGAAAAATGCGCACGGTTTCGAGCAGCAGATCGCCAAAGTCGCAAGCGTTGACAGTTTTCAAGCGGGCTTGATAGTCGGCATAAAGTTTTTTGCCGAGGCCGTTGGCGAAGGCATAGGCCTCACCTTCGGACACTTTATCAGGCGTCAGACCTTTGTTCTTCCAGCCATCAATGGCGTTGGCCAGTTGGCGGGCGGGCCAGCGCTTTTCATCTATGGCTTCGGCCTTTAAAAGTTGCTTCAGCAAGCGCACCTGATCTTCATCATCTAAAATTGAAAAGCCGGACCGAAGCCCCGCAAGTTCATAATGATTGCGCAGAATCTTCACACCGATGGAATGGAAGGTGCCAAGCCAGGTCATGCCCTCGACCACATCGCCGATCAAATGACCGATGCGCTCTTTCATTTCGCGTGCCGCCTTATTTGTGAAGGTGACGGCGAGCATTTGGTTTGGCCAAGCTTTTTGCGACGTCAGTATGTGGGCAAGGCGCGTGGTCAGCACACGGGTTTTGCCAGTGCCAGCACCCGCCAGCACCAGCAGGGGGCCATCGGTTGACAGAACAGCATCGCGCTGTTCGGGGTTTAAGCCCTTGAGATAAGGTGGTTCGTTACCCTGCATGGCGCGGGCGCTGATGGAATTATTTTGTGTCATCGGGGATCATGATTCTCTGATCCCTATATAGCAATGATTCCGGTTTTGTTCACGCGCAACGTTTGAGATTGGAAAAGTCTATAGTGGCCACTTGCGCTTGCACTTTGCGCCACGTATCGGCGGTTTCAGTGTCACCAGAGCGTTCGCATAATTGTGCATGACGGGCAGCCTCGCAAGCGGCGCGGTTTCCATGGGCGAAAACTAAAGCTTCAGCAAAATGTGTGTATCCAGTGTTTTCCATTTTCAGTCTCCCAGGGTGGTTTCTTGTTTGAACCACCATGAAGACCAACTGCGCCTGAAATTTTACGGGAGTGTGACGATTTTAAGATTGAACTTTGCGCACAATCCCAATCTTGTGTCCCACCTGTCTCGGCACCGACATTGCCTTATGACTATCCAACATCGCATCAATGCGCGTTTGAATTTCAGCTGGGAATGGAGCCATTTTCTTGGCGGACAGGTCAATATGGGCGACCATCACTTCCAGCACGCAGCTTAGAAAATTCTCCTCGGCATGAAACATCTGCTGCACATAATGCACGCGCTTCATGTCAGCATCGATGATTTGATTTTCGATTCGCACTTTGTCGCCGGCATGAATCTCATGGGCGTAGGTCGTGTGGGTTTCCAAGGTGAAGAAGCTGCAGTTTGTTTCTTTCACATAATCTGGCCCCAGCCCAAATGTTTCAAACATTTCCTCGGCAGATTTATCGAAGAGCACAGCGTAATAGGCCATGTTAAGGTGGCCGTTGTAATCGGTCCATTGGTCTTCAACGGTGAGAAGTTGTCCAATCCACGGTGAGGGCATGGTAAATCCTATGGCATGTGTTAGCTTTGGACTCATGGATACACCAGTTTTGAAAAACAGCACAGCGCAGGCGATTGCCGAATTGCGGGCGTTGTTGGGTGACAGGCTTTCGACTGCCATGATTGTGCGTGAACAGCACGGCAAAGACCAGACTTGGAACCCTGCGGCACCGCCAGATGCTGTGGCCTTTGTGCGTTCTACACTTGAAGTTCAGGCCGTTGTGAAAATATGTGCGCATCACGCTGCACCGATCATTCCGTTCGGTGCTGGTTCTTCTCTGGAGGGCCATTTCACAGCGCCCTATGGTGGAATATCTATTGATTTGAGTCAGATGAATCAGATTTTGGAAGTGAACTCTGAGGACATGGATGTGCGCGTGCAAGCGGGCGTCACACGCAAGCAATTGAATGTGGAGTTGCGTGACAAGGGCTTGTTCTTCCCGATCGATCCAGGAGCTGACGCTACGATTGGCGGCATGACGGCAACACGGGCTTCCGGCACCAATGCCGTGCGTTATGGCACCATGAAAGACAACGTGATGAGCCTCACTGTCGTGATGGCCAATGGCGAGATTGTGCGCACAGGAACGCGGGCGCGGAAATCATCAGCGGGGTATGATCTCACACGGTTGATGGTGGGAAGTGAAGGCACGCTGGGTGTGATCACCGAAGTGGGACTCAGAGTGCATGGCATTCCAGATGCTATTAAAGCGGGGGTGGTAGCGTTTCCAACGATTGAAGCGTGTTGCAACACGGCCATTCAAACTATCCAAATGGGTATTCCCATTGCCCGTATTGAACTTGTAGATGTGGAACATGTCAAAGCCATCAACGCTTATTCAAAATTGACTCTCGCCGAAGCACCTACATTGTTTGTGGAGTTTAATGGCACGGAGGCTGGCGTTGCCGAACAGGCGGACATGTTCGCGGCGATTGCTGGTGAGTTTGGAGCTGGCGCATTTGATTGGGCCACACAGGAAGAAGACCGCACCAAGCTTTGGCAAGCACGGCATGATGCTTTTTGGGCAACTAAATCACTCATGCCGGGCAAAGAAGAGTCGATTGCCACAGATGTCTGTGTGCCGATTTCACGTCTTGCTGAATGTGTTGTTGAAACTCAAAAAGATTTAGATGACAATAAAATTTATGGCCCGATTATTGGCCATGTGGGGGATGGCAATTTCCACGTCGTTTTGTTCTGTGATCGCGAAGATCATGGCGAAGTGGCGCGCGTGAAAGCAGTTTATCGCCGGATGATTGAACGTGCCCTTGCCATGGGTGGCACGTGCACGGGAGAACACGGAATAGGTTCAGGCAAGCGCGAGTTTTTAGAATTGGAACACGGAAATGGAGTTGCTGTGATGCGTGCCATAAAAGCGTCACTTGATCCTTTAAACATTATGAACCCTGGAAAAAATGCGGGACCATAATGGGCGTTTGGAAATCACCAGTTTTCTATTTTGGTATTGCTCTTATCGCAATACTTTCTGCTGCATTGGCCGCACCTTACGTGGTGAATTGGAATAGCTATCGCGAGACGATCGAATCGTATGGTCGACAAGTTTCAGGGCGAGATTTGGTTATCAAAGGAAATATCTCGGCACGGTTGTTTCCGTGGCCGCGCCTTTTTGTCGAAAATGTGAGTGTCGGAAATCCTGAAGGATTCAGCGACGAGCCGATGATTGCTGCAAAATCAATTTCGATGCAGCTCAATCTCGGTGGTTTGCTTGCCGGAAATATATTTGTTGAAAGCATAGACGTGGAGCAGCCCGCGGTCACATTGACGCGCATTGATAGCACAAAAGTCAATTGGCTGTTTCATCCTGAAAAAAGCGTGCTTGATTCAAAATTTCTCGATCATGTCAAACTTGATAAAATAAATGTCATTGATGGCACTTTGAAATTTCAAGATCGGCAGAATAGTTTTGACACTGCGATGACCAACATCACCGCAGCATTAGCGGCCCCCGAATTGATCGGGCCGTGGCGCATGCGCGGGACTGCCGTGCAAGGCCAAGTACCCGTGTTGATTTCGTTCAACAGCAATCCGCTTCAAAAAGATGAAGCGCTTAAATTTGGCATGCGTATTGAACCGCAAGATGGCTCTTGGCCGGCACTGGCTCTCGAAGGCGATATTCTCGACTCAAATCTGAAAGGTAAAATCCGCTTTGAACCTGTCGTCACCGAAGATGGCAAAGAAAGTTTAGAGGCGTCGGTCAAACCGCTCCAAATGCAAGCGAATATTGATGCCAATTTTGATCACGTAAATTTGGATGCCATACAGATTATTCCGGTTGATACAAAAGACAATGGCACTTTGATTGAAGGCATCGCATCGGTTCGATTTGACAATGGCGTGAAAGCCAAACTTGATCTCACGTCGCCTCGATTGGATTTAGATACTTTGTTTGGCTCACAGTCTCTGCGGGTGTGGCGGGCGGGCGGCGTTACGGCCACGCTAAATAGTATCATCAAAGATTTTCCGCAAAAACTCGACCTTACAACAAGTTTCAAAATTTCGAATATATCGGCTGCGGGGCAAACGCTAGAAAACTTAAATTTGACCACCAGTGCGGAGCAAAATGCCATTCGCGTCAATGAGTTTTCGGCAAATTTGCCGGGTCGATCGCGGTTCAAATTTAATGGCATTGTTTTTCCGGGAGACACCGCAGCAGAGCTGGGCGGTAGCTTGGCACTGGAGAGCAATGACAGCCGCGCTTTCTTAGGGTGGCTTTGGCCTGAGGGAGATCAAAAAATTGCACAAATTTGGAAAGGCTCAAGAGGTCGATTGAAAGCTCGCACAGACTTGACGTGGTCTGGCACGCGATTTGGATTTCAAAATTTGGCATATGAATTGGATGGTGCTGGTGGCAGTGCAGAACTTGCTGTCCAACTTGGAAAACTTTCATCGATTGATCTTAAACTTAAAACTGAAAATTTGGATTTAGATAGTTATCTGTCCGGCGGACTTGCACAAATACTGCAAGGGGCAAACCCTTTGGGTTTGTTGCAAAGCGACGATGGCTTTGACAAGCGCATCAAAATAAGTGCAGGAACTTTGCGCTTGAATGGGATCGAGGCCAAACAAGTCGCTCTCGACTTTAATTCAGGGCTCAGTGGTTTTGAAGTGAAGGCCTTTGACATTGCTTCGGTGGAGGGGGCCTCGGTGCACGCGAAAGGCCTCGTCTTGCAGGGGCCAGACGGTCCCTCAGGTGACGTTCATGCGACAGTTGCAGCGGAAAATCCGCGTGGATTTTTGCAATTGTTAGGGGCAACGGAAAATGGGCGAGAGCCTGCCTGGAGCCAAGCTCTCGGAGCAACACTGCTTCAGTTGAATATGAATGTAAAGCCCGGTGCCACCGAACCTTTACTGACCTTTGACGTGTCTGGTCAAACCGGCACATTGCATGTTTCAGCAACGGGTGATGTCAAAGATATTGCCAAAGCTCAAGATGCTACATTTGGCATATCGGCCGAAATCACCACGGGTAGTAGTTCGGCTTTAATGTCAGCGTTTGGAGTGCAGTCCATTGCACCCTCGTCGACGGAAGCCAAACTAAATGTCACAGCCAAAGGATCGACGTTAAATGGGTTCAAGTCTGTGGTTGATGGCCACGTGTTTGGCGCGAATTTTGGTTTTTCAGGTGCTTTGAAAGGCTCGGAACTTAAGCCTGAAATTACAGGAAAATTTTCGCTTGATGCAGCGGATGCCACAGAGCTTGGACAGCAATTGGGTTTGCCACTCGCGACAAGTTTGGGTGGTCCTTTGCATTTGAATTTTAATACGGTTCCGCACAATGGCGGTCATGACCTTGAACAATTTCTTGGCGACATAAATAAGCAAAAGATTAGTGGCACTGTTGGTATCGAGACCACCGGAAAGATCAACGCGGATTTAACGTTGGACAAGTTGGCACTGCGCGATGTTTTGGCGGTTAGCTTTATGCCATGGGATGGAAAGCCCGCAGTGCTTGATGCAGCTTTTGCTAAATCGCGCAATGAGCGGGAAGGTGAAATTTGGTTGCATCCTCTCACGTTTCAAACAGATTTAGGCCCAGATTTGGCCGAGGCCGTTTTGGGAATTGCATTTGGCAAAAACGGCAGACATGTGACCGTTGCTGCACGAGATGAAAATTCCGAGCCGTTCAAAATTGATATCACTGTTCAGCCCTCTGGAAATGTTTTTTCTGCGACTGGCTCGGTGCACTTGCCGCTGGATTTAGAACAGGTTTTACGGTTGCAAGATGGTTCTGCTGTGGCGAAAGGTAAAGCGATTATAGACGGCACATTTGAAGGGCAGGGGCGAAGCCCACTTGCGATCTTGAATGGTTTGAAAAGCGAAGCCTCTTATGTTTTGCGCGACGCAGTACTTTTGCAATTATCTCCGGATGCATTTTTTGCAAAATTGAAAGATGTGAAAACAACTGCTGATCTGCAATCTCTGTTTGATGGACTTTTGCAGCCACCTGGTACTGAACTTTCAGCGCAACAGTTGCCATTGCGGTTTGAGAATGGCGTGGCGAAATTTGATCGTTTGACACTGACCCGGCCCGATGCCGATATTGTTCTAACTTCAAGTTTTGATTTCACGGCTGGGGAGTTTGAGGCGGACGCCAACATCATTGCTGATGCCGCGCTCAAAATTCCGGACATGAAAGTTGTGTATTCGGGTTCGCCGTCGGTTCTGCGGCGCAGAAGTGATCTATCTGCGGTGGCAAGCACGCTCGGTTTCAAACTGGTTGCCCGTGATTTGGCCGAGCTTGAGAGGGTGCAAAAAGAGCAAGAAAAAGCTGCAGCCGATGAATTGGCCCAACAAAAGTTGGATGAAGAAAAGTTTGCAGCCTTCCAAGCACAACGCAATGAGTTGCGCCTCAGATTGCGCGAGCAAAAAATATTTGAAGAGCAGCGGCTGGAGCGTGCGGCAAAATTAAAGGCAGAGCTGGCAAAGTTAATTCGTGAAGGCGCAGTGCTCAACAAAGTTGAGATTGAGCAATATCTGCGTAGATTGGAAAATGTGGAGCCTTAACTGGATTGAAGTTTTGCAAGGATCCACACACGGATTGCACTTGATAGATTTCGGGGCCCCCGGGCCGCGTCAATTTCCTCCACCAGTTCAGCAACACTCCGGCGTTCGGCAACAGAGAATTTTTTCAGCACATCCCAGAATTCCTGTTCCAGCGAAAGCGATGTGCGGTGGCCTGCAATGGTGAGCGAACGCTTTAAATCTTTGGCCATCAGTCTTCGCGCTTTTTACCATCAAGGGTTTTGGCAGCACGGGCGTTCTCTATTGTGCTGATCGTTTTTTCCGATTTGCTGCGGCCAAATTTTACACGGTTTGCGTCAGCCAATTTTTCCTTATCGGCCCGTGCAACAGCCTTCTTAAACCGGCGAAGATTTATGAGGTCCGCCGTCACGATGGCCCCAACATATTTTCTGGGCGAACAATGAGATCGAAATCAGAGGCGTCAATGCCATCAGCAATCGCTTCTTCACGCAAAGTGGTTCCATTTTTGTGGGCAGTTTTGGCAATTTTAGCAGCACGATCATAGCCATATTTTGGTGCAAGCGCTGTGACCAGCATAAGCGAACGATTGAGTGCAGCTTTGATGTTGTCTTCGCGGGCTTCAATTCCTTGCACACAATTTTCGGTGAAGCTGGTTGCGGCATCGGCCATCAGTTGCACGGACTGCAAGAAATTATAGGCCATCACGGGGTTATAAACATTGAGTTCAAAGTGGCCAGAGGCTCCAGCGAAAGTTATCGCAGCATGGTTGCCAAAAATTTGCACGCAGACTTGGGTGAGCGCTTCGCATTGCGTGGGGTTCACTTTGCCGGGCATGATGGATGATCCTGGTTCATTTTCTGGTAAGTTCAACTCACCCAAGCCAGAGCGCGGGCCAGACCCCAAAAAGCGAATGTCATTGGCGATTTTGAACAGTGATGATGCAACAGTGTTGATCGCCCCATGGGTCATTACCATAGCGTCATGGGCGGCTAGTGCTTCGAATTTATTAGGTGCGGTGATGAAGGGCAGGCGGGTGATATTGGCGATGTGTTCGGCCACCATTTCGGCAAAACCTTTTGGCGCATTGAGGCCGGTGCCAACGGCTGTGCCGCCTTGGGCAAGCTGCATTAACATCGGTAATGTTTGTTCAATGCGAGCAATGCCGTTTTGCACTTGCTGGCAATAGCCGGAAAATTCTTGGCCTAGCGTGACGGGTGTTGCATCTTGCGTGTGGGTGCGGCCGATTTTGATGATCTTAGCAAAGGCCCCCGCTTTATCATTCAGCGCATTGCGCAAGTGTTGCAGAGCAGGGAGCAAGCGGTGATGAATCTCCTCGGCGCAGGCAATGTGCATGGCCGTGGGATAAGTGTCATTCGAACTTTGGCTCATGTTCACATGATCATTGGGGTGAATGGGTTTCTTCGTCCCCATTTCGCCGCCCAACATTTCAATGGCGCGATTGGAAATCACTTCATTGGCATTCATGTTGGATTGCGTGCCAGAGCCGGTTTGCCAGACGGCGAGTGGAAAATGATCGTTCAGTTTGCCTTCGATCACCTCTTGCGCGGCGTTGATGATGGCGGCGCCGATTTTAGAGTCCAGCCCACTAAGCGCCATATTAGTTTCAGCGGCGGCGCGTTTGATAATGCCTAAAGCGCGGACCACGGAGGCTGGCTGCTTTTCCCAGCCGATCTTAAAATTCTGCAAACTGCGCTGCGCCTGCGCGCCCCAATAACGAGAAGCGTCCACTTCAATCTTGCCAAAGGTGTCGGTTTCGGTGCGGGTTTTTTTCATTTCTTTAACTTGCTGTTTGCTGATGCAACGGTGCATACCATGGGCACTGTAATTTCGCAAAGTTGATCAGATGAAAATTCCGCGTGGCGTTTGGATGTTGGGGTTTGTTTCAATGTTTATGGATATCTCATCTGAGATGATTCATGGCGTGCTGCCGCTTTTTGTGGTGGGTACGCTTGGCATGTCGGCCACACTGCTTGGTGTGATGGAAGGGGTGGCCGAAGCTACGGCACAAATCGCCAAATTATTTTCCGGGGTGCTGAGTGATCGCTGGCGTAACCGCAAGAAATTGGCGTTGTTTGGCTATGGGTTGGCCGCTGTGGTAAAGCCGCTGTTTCCGTTGGCCACAAGTTTTGGCGCCGTGTTTTTTGCGCGCTTTGCAGACCGCGTAGGTAAGGGCATACGCGGTGCACCTCGTGATGCTTTGGTTGCTGATTTTACACCGATTGCCCAGCGTGGTGCGGCTTTTGGTTTGCGGCAATCGCTGGATACAATTGGTGCCTTTGTGGGGCCACTGATTGCTGTGGTCTTGATTGGCTTGTGGGCCTTTGATTTGCGCATAGTGCTATGGGTTGCTTGCGTGCCAGCCCTGATTGCCGTTCTTATTCTAGCTTTCGGAATTAAGGAGCCAGAGCCGCAAGCCAATGACAATCATCGCAAGGCCGGGTTTAATTTTGCAACAGCTGCGAATTTGGGACGGAGCTTTTGGCTGGTGGCGCTGCTCGGCGCTGCTGTGATGTTGGCACGGTTTTCAGAAGCATTTCTGGTGTTGCGGGCATCGGATGCTAAAATGGCATTGGCTTATGTGCCGCTGGTGATGGTCGTGATGAGTGTGGTTTATTCACTCTCAGCTTATCCTGCCGGAGTGCTGTCTGATAAATGGGGCCGCAAAGGATTGTTTGCGGCAGGTTTGGTAAGTTTGATTGTTGCCGATTTGGTTTTGGCTTGGGCACCATCGCCGCTTTTTGTGATGATCGGGGTCGCCATCTGGGGCCTGCACATGGGGCTGACACAGGGCATACTTGCAACCTTGGTTGCAGACTCAGCACCCGTTGATTTACGGGGCACAGCTTACGGTGTGTTTGCATTGGTTGGCGGGATTGCCGCTTTGATGGCCAGTGTGACGGCGGGTGTTGTGTGGGACAAAATGGGCCAAGCGCCCGTGTTTTATATTGGTGCGGGTTTTGCAGTTGTGGCGCTCATGCTGCTTGCTTTTCAACCCAAGTCATCCCACCAGTAAGGATTGCTCCAGGCGCGTTTTCCGGCGTGGTCAATCACTGTCACGCGGAACCATGGGCTGAGCCTTTTCAGGAGCCAGCCTTTTTCTAAGTTTGCGAGATCAAAAGTTGCAGAGGTTATCGCCTTGCCGATTTTGACGCAGGTGCGCGAATGTCCGCAGACAACCGTAATGGTATCCACGGGTGAGCAGCTGATGCTCAGTACCTTTTTGTCCAACGTTATGGTGTGCAGCTGTGGGCCTTGGCTTGAATAAAAGTGACCATTCTTCAAGGCTTGCAACAGCACATCAGGGTCAAGGCTTTGGGCTTTCACATTCACCCAGCCGCCAAAATAATCAGGGCCTTTGAAATGAGCATCGTCGGTTGCGAAGGCAGAAAGTCGCTTGCCTTCGTTCAACAGTTGGTCGTGCAGATACCAGCCTTCGCCGCGATCATTTTCTATGGCGCAACCATGGTTATAAATTTCGACTGCGTGGGCGGCATCGATGGCAAGACCATCTTGAAGTGTGAGTTGCGACCATGCGGGATGGGCAATGCCGATGAAAGCTCCGGCTTCTCTGGCGCGTCTGGCAAGTTCTTCGCCAGTTTCAGTGGGGCCGCAGGGAGGGAAATCTAAGGGCAGGCCAGCGGCCACAATATGCCAAAGTTCACCAGCACTGGTTTCAGGCGCATGGAGTTCAACTCCGATCAGTGTTGTGAAATCATTCGACCGAAATTTGCGGGTGTCGTTGATGGGCCAATTGAAGTGGTGGATGAAATGCTCTGAGAGCATGAGAAAATCATAGCCGGCATTTTTATAGGCATTGACGACTTCTTCAGTTGGCAGAGCGCCGTCAGATAGATTGGAATGGGTGTGAATGTTGCCGCGCCAAAAGCGACCGGGATGCGAGAAGGGTGA
This sequence comes from Hyphomicrobiales bacterium, assembly GCA_031418535.1. Classification (GTDB taxonomy): domain Bacteria; phylum Pseudomonadota; class Alphaproteobacteria; order Rhizobiales; family Aestuariivirgaceae; genus Aestuariivirga. The sequence goes on from JANOXS010000013.1 coordinate 45,349, forward strand.
TAGGGTGTGCATTTAATTTCCTTCCGTTTTTGGAATGCTCGGCAAGCCGTCGATCCAAGGCAAAGCTGATGCCGTCCAGTATTGATGCTGTGGCACCAATTGATCGCGTTGGCGAATGGTTCCGGCTCGGATGCCATACATTCTTATTTTGCCACTGGCAGCGCTGCCGTAAATAGGGGTACCGCATTCAGGACAGAATGCTTGATTGCGGAGTTCGCCGTTGGCTGCTGTTTTGATATATATTTTTGGTTGGCCGCCGAGCATTTTGAAGTTCTCCGCCGGGGCTGGAACCACAACTCGAAATGCGCTGCCGCTGAGTATTTGGCAATCTTTGCAGTGGCAGACTTCGACATCCTGCGGGTTGATATCGGCTTCATATCGGATGAAACCGCAATGACATTGGCCGTCGATTTTCATCGTTTGCCCCATTGAAATCTAAACACTCATTTGCATTCCAAGTTCCACCACACGATCTGCTGGAATGCGGAAGAATTCAATCGCTCTGGCTGATTGGTTGGCCAACATTATGAAAATGCGCTGTTGCCAAAATGGCATAGCCGATTTCGCTGACGTCAAAATCATGCGGCGGCCTAGGAAATAAGACGCTTGGCGCGGGTCAATTTCTAAACCCTTATCAGCACAAGCGCGAAGTGCTGCGGGCACGTCTGGTTGTTCCATATAACCAAACTTGGCTTCCACAATCCAAGCGCCGAGCGGGCCTTGCGTTACTTCCACGCGGTCACCATCCCAGCGCGGTTGTTTCACAGTTTCAATGGAAATGAACACAAGTTTGTCGTGCAGAACGCGGTTGTGTTTCAAATTGTGCATCAAAGCGGATGGCGCAAATTTATGTTGGGTTTGCATGAACACGGCGGCACCTGCCACGCGGGCAGGTTGGCGACGTTCAAGACTTTCAAGCAAGCCAATAAGTTCGATTGATTCTTTGTTGAGTTTGGCGGCCAGTAATCTGCGACCTTTCATCCATGTGAGCATGAGCAGAATAATGGTGGCACCAATCAGCACTGGCATATAGCCGCCGTGTAAAAGTTTCAAACCATTGGCCATATAGAACGTAAACTCAACAACGAAAATGAAAATGAGTGACGGGATGGCAATCCAACGCGGCAGGTTGCGCGATTGCCAGAAGAACACGACGCCTAAAATCGTATCGACCAACATGGAGGTGTTGACCGCGATGCCATAGGCGGACGCAAGATTTGACGATGTTTTGAAGACTAATACAAGAATGATGACGCCAATCAAAATCATCCAGTTAATTTGACCAACGTAAATCTGGCCTTCTTCAGTTTCTGACGTATGTACGATATTCATCCGCGGCAAAAGGCCAAGGGCCATGGCTTGTTGGGCGATTGAAAATGCACCTGTGATGACTGCTTGGCTGGCAATGACTGTGACCATGGTTGCAAGCAATACCAGCGGCACTAGGCCCCAAGATGGCAACATGAGGAAGAACGGATTGTCGACTGCTTCAGGGTGGCTGATTACAAATGCCCCTTGACCAAGATAGTTGAGGATCAAAGAGGGGATCACCACGAAAGACCACGCCATGCGAATTGGGTTTTTTCCAAAATGGCCCATATCGGCGTAGAGAGCCTCTCCGCCTGTGACCGCCAAAAACACGCCACCAAACACAAGCAATGCAAGACCCGGATGATCAACCAACATCATCAAACCATAGACCGGGTTTAGTGCGTTGAAAATTTCATAATCGTCGGCAATGTGCATTAGCCCGAGTACACCGAGCACGACGAACCAGAGCAGAGTGATCGGCGCAAACAATGCGGCAACACCGCCCGTGCCCTTATATTGAAATGTAAAAAGTGTAACGAGCACCGCAATGGTGATTGGAACCACAAAAGGCTCAAAGCCTTTATTGATTACAGTCAGGCCTTCCACTGCCGACAGCACCGACATTGCTGGCGTTATCATGGCGTCTCCAAAGAAAAATGCGGCCCCAATAATGCCAAGGCCCAACACGATGCCGCCTTTTTTCTTCAACAAATTTTCAACGAGCACCACGAGAGAAAGAATGCCGCCTTCGCCTTGGTTGTCGGCGCGCATCAACATGATCACATATTTAAGTGTGACGATAATAAACAACGCCCAGAGCAGCAAAGACACCACACCAAGAACAGCCAAACGTAAATCACCACCAGCATTGATGACAGGATGCAAAGCCTCGCGCATTGCATAAAGGGGGCTGGTTCCGATATCACCGAAGACCACGCCGATAGAGGCAAAAGCTAATTTGACTTTAGCTTTGCTAAACGTGCCTTCAGCGCCGATTGATGCAGACATTAAAAGCCCCCTGGCTTGTTAGAAAATCCAAACACTTATGGCGCTTGGATCACGGCGCGGCATTCAGCAGGTAGGCCCTTCAGAGTCAAGGGGGGCGGCGGCACATAGGGCTTGGCGTTAGGATTGGGTTTTGGTTTTTCGAATGGTTTTCCGCTCATCCAATATGCCAGTTCTGTACCGCAACCTGTTCCATCAACAGGTTTCGGCGTCCATTGGTTCGTGCAACCCGCCATTCCAGCGGGGCAACTCATACGGATGTGAAAATGAAACGTGTGGCCATAAAGTGGGCGCACTTTTGCCAACCACGAGCGATCTCCTGTGGCCCATTTGCATAAGGCGGCCTTGATCGGTGGGTGAACAAAAATCCGCGCAACTTCAGGATAAGACGCTGCGATTTTGATCAACTTGGCACGAGATTCTGTCCAGCCAGCGGCGTTCAAAGTCTTATGGTCTTTGACCATTTCAATCGGCACTAGAGTTTCACGTTCTTTGGCCGAGAGAACTCGATCCGGCATGGGGGTAAACCAGATATCAGCATCGAGCCCAATTTGATGGCTGGCATGGCCTGTCAACATTGGGCCGCCGCGTGGCTGAGAAATATCACCCACCAGCAAACCATTCCACCCGGCTTTTTCTTTGCCGTCGACGGCCAAGCGTTCGATCAAATTCAGGAGTGATGGGTGGCCCCAATTTCGATTCCTGGAGGTTCGCATCACTTGCCATGCCTCACCATTCACAGGCAAGGCTTTGGCGCCAGACAAGCAGCCCCGCGCATAATTTCCAATGGCGCGGGCAGACAAATTTGCTGGTGTTTTTTCACCGCCAAATAGTTTTTTGGCCGGCATTGTATTGATGTTGGAAGGTGGCAGATTTGATGCCGCAATATTTGCAAGACTTGCTTGATCTGAATTACTCTGCGCCAAAGAAGGGGCCAGCCAAGCGCTGACAACTATTAAAGCAACAGCCAGCAACGACGATTTATTTTTTGCGAAATGCATCGAGTGATACAACCTTTGGTGCCGTTTCAGCATCGGGCGCATCTGCGTCGTCAGTCTGATCTTCCGGCGTGTCCTTGACAGTCAATTTTGGTGAAATTGCGGGTTTTGTGGCGGCCACCGCATCTTCTGTCATCACTTCAAATTGCAGGCCAAATTGCACGGCCGGATCGAGGAAGCCTTTGACCGACGCAAATGGCACGATCAATTTTTCAGGAATATTGTCGAAAGTCAGTTCCACCTGGAAGCGCTCTTCCGTTACAATCAAGTTGTAGAACTGATGTTGCAGCACAACTGTCATTTCACGGGGATAACGCTCAGCCAAGCGCTCGCCGATGTTAACACCGGGAAACTTGGTATTAAAGGCAATATAGAAATGATGATCACCCGGTAGTCCTGATTTCTCAACCTTGCGCAAAGCATCGCGCACAACACCTCGCAAGGCATTTTGGGCCATTTGATCATAACGCATCAGGTCTTCAGGCATCAGGCTCTCACGAATAGGTTCGACTCAAGCTCGCAACATAGTCCTATGAAGTGGGGCTTGTCACGCGTTGCGCGGTTTGGGTTTTTGGCCAACGTGAATTTCCATTTTTATCTCTTGTCCGGCAAATCTTAGCTTTCAACCGATAGACTTAGCAGACACACTGACCCGGCACTACTGGAGTGCGAAATTTTAACCCATCGCATAAGATTTGTCGGAGAGGCTCCTATTGCAAATAATCGGTTTCACGGCCTAGGGTCTTTCGGAAATTCAAGTGAACCCGACTTCAAGGAATTTCGGTAATGCACCAACTATTGTTCGTTGCGCTAATCTTTATGGGCCTCCAGCACACCATCGCCAATGCAAGTGGAGAGCCTAAGTTCCCTTTTGTGGATGGTCGATGGAATGGGGGCGTCGAAATCGCACCTGACAGTGCCAGTGTTGAAGAATGTTGGGCCCGCACCACGTTTAACGATGGCACTGCGTTTACGCTGGCAAAACGAGGCGATGGGAGCTGGCATCTAAAATTATCAAATCCCGCTTGGCGGCTGCCACCATTCCGCCGCTACGCAATGGTCGCGCAGGTTGATTTCTATCCCCAACTTCATATTGCCGCCGAAGCCAAGAGCCAGACACGCTTGGAGATTGCAAACCTTGACCAGATTTCTCTCTTGGATCTCATCGAGAATGGGCACACAATTGTACTCAACTCCGACGGTTTCAATGAAAAGTATGACCTTGAAGGCAGCGCCAAGGTTATCGAGAGGGTTCGAAACTGTTTCGCCGATTAGCTGACTTCTAATTGGGCTGCGACGCGCATCGGCTGGACATTGTTGCGAATTTGGATGCCGACATAGAATATCGAAGCAATTACACCAATGCCACCGAGGATCTGGGCTAGTTCTTGCAGAGTCATTTTTTCGCTCGCTTTACTTTTTCTGGAACGACGGGAGGTGGCGGGGCAAGGGCTGCTTGGCGTTTGGAAACTTCGTCAACATATTTGCGAAATTCTATGCTGGAGCGGTTCTTGATGCCACCCCACGCCAAGCGTACGCCCGCATAAGCAAATAATGAGTCCATATCGTAGGCGATGGCTTGCCAGTCGGTTTCCTTGAGAACGCCAACCTTGTATTGAAACCATGCGTTTTCAAATCGACGCATGGTCGCCATCGTGTGTAAATAGTATCGCGACAGTTCAACATTTTCGTCAAGGCCTGCAAAGTCTTTGCTGCCGCGCAACATCACCGACAAGGTTTCGGGATTGTGCGCCAAGCCATCCCATTGGCTGATGAAGGAATTGGATACTTGATTGTAGGTTGATGCCCGCACCGCGCGGGCATTGTTGCGGATTTGAATGGCGACATAAATGAGCGAGGCGATAACGCCGATGCCGCCAAGGATTTGTAAGGTTTCTTGAAGGGTCACATCATTCATTCCTATTAAAATTGGTCATCCCGTCGCAAGACGGGACCCAGAGATGAAACACAGGTGTTCCAATGTCCGGCTCTTCGCGGGAAGTTCTGGGTCCCGACTTTCGTCGGGATGACAGATAAAGGGTAAACTGGCATAGGTAGCTCACGTTTTTCCGCAGTTCGAGTTTAGCCATGTTCTATCCCTTTGCTAAATGGCATGTGGGCAGCGGGCTTCTGCTAGCCCGCTGTACTGACTCAAGCTTGTGGTGGTTTGTACGCGTCTGTCACTTTGGCGGCCATGGCCATTGCCGCCATGGCTTCAGACACCGTCAGAAGCTTAGTTGTCATCATGCTTGACGCTGCCCCCGATGCGCCAATTGCGGCTGTGCAGGCCATTGACGCTTTGTCGTCCGGAAATTCGATAAGGCAGACGATGTCATATTTGCCAAAAGCGAAAAACAGGTGGTGGAGTTTGCCGCCGACCGCTTCGATGAGTTTGCGGGCTGCTGCTTCGCGGTCCGTGGGTTTTTCAATCATCGCTTTGATCGCACTTTGGGCATAAGTCATCTGGAACATGTAGTAGGACATGATGTGTCCTCCCTTGTTTACCAGTTCTGGCCGGCCCCCGTTGCTGCCTCCCAGAAAAAACGGCCCAAACCAACTCAGCCGCAGAACCTGCGGCAGGTGTCGAGGCAGTGAATGGAACCTAACATAAATTTAGAAACTGTATAGTGATGAAAGTGCTGGCTTCTGTTGCCAGGTGCCAGCGAACCCCGCCTTAGGTCGCTAAACCGAAGGACTTCAAGTTTTGGTCTTTCGCGCTACATTAAGCAGCGAGAGCAACCGGAGCAAAGTTATCGTTTGCAACTAGAAATTAGCCCGAAAACGTCGGAACCATCACGGGCAAAAAACTAACCTTTACACTCTCGTCGATCCTGTTTCGCCCCCATCAAAGCCGATTTCCGTTAGCGACCTAACGCCGATTTAAGGAAATCGGCTTGCGGCCGTTTAACCTTAAACATTGCGTTGGCCGATTTAAGAAAATCGGCTTTGGTGGAGGCGCCGGGTACTGCCCCCGGGTCCGAAAAGCTTATTGCGCTAGCCGTTTATCACCATAGTCAATGACATTGCTGCCTCTGACAAAACCAATATAGGGATACAGTGAGGCCAAATCAAAGATTATAATTTTGCTCGGAGAAGTTGTTGGAAATCGTTCAAAGTGGCTTTTCTTCGTATTTTTTTAATGCTACGATTTTGAAGCAGCCGACATCGGTTGTGTTAATCCCAAATCTGGGGGGGAGTTTATTTTGGACTATTCTGCTGACATTAAGAAATATACATCGAATGTGAATGCTGCCGCTGTGGATGCAATTGTGAAATATTGCGGCATTGCTTTGCGTGGCAAAGACTCACAATTTGTAGCGATGACCGATCCTGCTGAAGTTAAGCGTGTGGTAGACGGGTTCTGCGCTAAGAAACTCGGCCTTGCTGCCGGACCTGCCGAAGTTGCTGTTAAAGCCGCCGGTGAAAAAATGAAGGCTGACAAGACCAAGCACCGTGTAACAGTATATTATCTGGTTGCTGAAGCCACCGGTACAATGGGCAAGTTGGCCTAATTTATCTGTATTTTTTTTGAGCGGCGGAATCAGCATGGTTCCGCCGCTTTTATTTTGCGGAATCGCAAAGCTTCTATAAGCTGTAGGTATGAAGCAATATCTTGATCTTATGCGCCATGTGCGCGACCATGGTGTGACTAAAACTGACCGCACGGGCACTGGCACCAAATCTGTTTTCGGTTATCAAATGCGGTTTGACCTTGCCGCAGGTTTACCATTGGTCACAACAAAGAAATTGCATCTGCGGTCAATCATCCATGAACTCCTGTGGTTCATGCGCGGCGAAACCAACATCAAATATCTCAATGACAATAAAGTTTCGATTTGGGATGAATGGGCCGATGCCAATGGCGATCTTGGACCAGTTTATGGGGCGCAGTGGCGTTCATGGCCCAAACGCGATGGCGGAGTGATTGATCAACTGGGTGAGGTGGTCAAACGCATTCAAGCTACTCCAGATTCGCGCCGTCTCATTGTTACAGCCTGGAATCCAGCGGATGTTGATAAAATGGCTTTGCCGCCGTGTCATTGCCTGTTTCAGTTTTACGTGGCCGACGGCAAGTTGTCGTGCCAACTTTATCAACGCTCGGCTGATATATTTCTTGGTGTGCCCTTTAATATTGCGTCCTATGCCATGCTCACGCATATGATTGCCAAAGTGACAGGATTGAAAGTTGGTGAATTTGTGCACACGCTGGGCGATGCACATTTATATCTCAACCATCTTGATCAAGTGGAAGTTCAACTGGCCAGAACCCCACATGCTTTGCCGCATCTGATCTTGAAACGCGATGTTAAGAATTTAGACGATTTTCAGTATGAGGATTTTGCAGTGGTTGGTTATGTTTCTGATGCGGGCATTGCCGCACCAATTGCGGTTTGATCCATGTTTAAATTTGGCGAAGATTTTCAACGTGCGAAGTCAGACTGGCTTTATCCGCAGGCGACTTTACAAAATTTTTGGCGCGGCTTCGGCCTCTTTGTGGTGCTGGCAATTCTAACGACTTTTGGGCAGGTGCTGGGCGGATGCCTGAGTTATGCTGTGATTTATGGACGCGGCTTTTTGCAGTTTTTCAACGATGTCAATTCTGGAGTTCCAGATGCTTTAAAAGCAAGCATCATTGGCATGTCGCCTTCAGCGATTTTAGTTATTGCAGCTGCGATTTATCTGATGAAATTTGGCAAGCCCGGACGCTCAGGAAGTTTGCCGTTGCAGTTTCCCAAGCTTGGTTGGTTGGGCTGGATCGTCGTTGTCGTGGGCTTTATGGTCATCATGATGGCAGTGTTTCAAGGCACGTTCGCTGCTTTGGGCATTGACCCCGAAACCTATTCGCCAACCGGCGGTCTGAAAGACAGTGGTAGCTCTTCTGGCTTGGTGGAAAAGACCATGGCAGATTTGGTGCATGAACCTTTTTTGTTTTTAATCGCATTGCCGGGCGCATTCATTGCGGCCCCCATTACTGAGGAACTTATTTTTAGAGGCTTTCTGTTTTCTGCAATTGCCACTTCGCGGCTGGGGCGGGTGGCAGCTGTGGTGATCACCAGCGCACTTTGGGCGCTGGTGCATTTGGGGGGAGCGCCTCTACTTTTCGTATTTGTGATTTTTGTGATGGGGTTGATTTTAGGAACTTTGCTTTTGCGCTTTGGCAGTTTGTGGGTGACCATTGTTTGTCATGCCGCTTGGAACCTTTTGACAGCGGCTGCTATCTTTGGTGTTGGGACGAACGGATGATTGTGGTTCGAGCCGCAGTGGCAGGTGATGGCCCATTTTTGTTGGCGGCGACGGGGGAGCTTGGGAGCAGCCATGGCTGGGGCACGGCGATGACAGCAACGGCCCAAAAATTGGAAGAGGCACTTTTTTGCGCCTACCCAATTGTGGGGGCATTGATTGCAGAAGTTGACAGCAAGCCGGCGGGATCAGCGCTTTGGCACCGCAGTTTTTCGACCTCGCGTGGGGAAGAGGTGATGTATCTGGAAGACTTGGTTGTGTTGCCAGAGTTCAGGCGGATAGGGGTGGCTGCTGTCCTTATGAAGTCAGTTGCGAAACTGGCTGTAAGCAGAGGATATAATAAGATTTTTTGGTTAGTAATGGGATGGAATACTGGTGCACAAGCGCTTTATTCCAAATTGGGCGCGCAAATTGAAGGCGGTAATTGCTACTGCAGTTTGCACGATCAAGCGCTGCTGGATTTAGCCAGATGAGCCGTATCTCATTGGTGGTTGCTGTCTCGCGCAATGGCGTTATTGGCCGTGATGGCGGCTTGCCGTGGCATCTATCATCTGATCTCAAATTATTTAAAGCCATCACACTTGGAAAGCCCATTATTATGGGCCGCAAAACGTGGGAAAGCTTGCCGCGAAAGCCGTTGCCGGGCAGGCTTAACGTTGTAATTTCGCGCAAAACGGAATTTTCTGCTGAAGGAGCAGTTGTTGCGCATGACGCACTTGCAGCTTTGGAAATGGCGCATCGCGACAATCCAGAGGAAATTGCAGTGATTGGCGGCGGTGAAATTTACGCATTGTTTCTGCCGTTAGCATCGCGCGTTTACAGGACAGATGTTGATCTTCACGTGGACGGCGACACTTTATTTCCTAATCTAACTGCTGCTGAATGGACTGAAGTTAGCTGTGAAACTTTCCCGCAAGGACCAAATGACAGCGCCAGCTTTAGTTTGCGAGTGTTTGACCGTATTGCCGCACCTATCGGAACCTAGACTTTTGGCAGTGGCCTTCCTATATGCCTTTCACGAGAACAATCCCGCAAAGGAATAACTATGCCTTGGAACCAAGATGACGACGGAAAAAACCAACCGCCAACTGATCGCGGCCCGTGGGGCAAACCGCCTGGTGGTGAAGGCCCGAAGAACCCTTGGGGTGGCGGTAAAAAAAATGGTCCCGGTGGTGTGCCACCCGATTTAGATGACCTTTTTAAAAAAGGCCGTGAGAGCTTCAAATCAGTGATGCCTGCTGGCGGTGGTCTTGGCTCGTGGTTGTTACCGATTGCAGCGCTTGCCGCATTCTGGGCCTATATGTCAGTTTACCAAGTTCAGGCTGATCAGCGCGGCGTGGTTCTGCGCTTTGGCGCGTTTGACCGTATCACAGATCCGGGTTTGCATTTTGCTCTGTGGCCGATTGAAACTGTTGAAGTTCCAAGGGTAGGGGCTGTCAACCAGTTCAGCATCGCGTCGACTGGCAACGAAGACCAAATGTTGACATCCGACAAAAACATTATTGGTGTGCCTTATTCAGTGTTCTGGCGAATCAGTGATGCCAAGGAATTTTTGTTCACACTTGATGACCAAGAACGAACAATTCGGGCTATATCGCAAAGTGCGATGCGCGAAGTTGTGGGTCAACGTCGCGCTCAAGAAATTTTGACGTCAAACAAAGAAGCCATTGCCGCGCAAGTTTTGCAAATTACGCAACAGCTTTTGGACGAATATAAATCTGGCATTGTTGTCACCACCATCAACCTCGGTGAAGTTCATGCGCCGGCTGAAGTAGCTGATGCTTTTGCTGAAGTGGTTCGCGCTGGACAAAACAAACAACAATCCATCAATGAAGCTGAATTATATCGTAACCAGCAAGTGCGATTGGCTGAAGGTGCTGCTGCGCAACTTGTGGAGAATGCAAACGGTTACAAGGCAAAAGTTGTGGCCGAAGCACAAGGTGATGCGGCGCGTTTCACGTCGGTTTACGAGCAGTACAAATTGGCAAAGGATGTAACGCGCAAGCGAATTTTCCTTGAGACAATGGAAAATGTTTTAGGACAATCGAACAAGGTGATCATTGAAAATGGGAAGGGCGGAAGCGGCGTTGTTCCCTATCTGCCGTTGCCGGCAGTGCTGCCAAAAACTGATGCAACAGGAGCAAACTGATGAATAGCTTTTCCAGACCATTGCTTTTAGGCGCTGCATTTGTGGCTGTCGTTTTAGCGTCCATGTCATTTTTTGTTGTTGATGAGCGTGAAAAAGTTTTGGTCTCACGTTTCGGTGAGATCAATCAAATTGTCGACAAGCCAGGACTTTATTTTAAGTTGCCTGTCGCCGATGAGGTGACCACTGTGAACGACCGTTTGATTTTATGGGAAAATAATGATCGGCCAGTTCAGGATTTAAACAGTCAAGTTTACATCGTGGATGCCATTACACTCGCACACATTTCTGATCCTCGTTTGTTCAGGGAAACACTGGGTGCCGATATGCAGCAGGCCGAAACGCGGGTTGCTGCAAGGCTCGATTCTGCATTGCGACAGACTTATGGCAAGCGCTCGTTTGATGCGGCATTGTCGTCTGATCGGGCGGTGATGACCAAGGAAATTCGTGATGCATTACGATTGGACGTGAAGTCACTGGGCATTGAAATCGTTGACGTGCGAATTCGCCGGACTGATCAAAGCCCTGATGTGCTCAAAGCAACTTTCGAACGAATGCAGTCTGAAAGAAATGCTTTGGCCACGGATATTCGCTCTGAGGGCCAAGCCACGAAGACCAAAATGAATGCCGAGACTGATCGTAATTATACCGTTAAAATCGCTGAAGCGCAGCGCCAAGCTGAAGTATTGAAAGGCGAGGGCGATGGCGAGCGCAACAAGATTTACGCCGAAGCTTTCCAGAAAGATCCAGAATTTTTTGGATTTTATCGCTCGATGCAAGCCTACACAAAAAGCTTAGGTAAGGATGGCACCACGCTGGTGCTGAATCCTGATTCTGAGTTCTTTAAATATTTTGGCACGCAAAAAGACGATGCGCAGGTGCCTGCTGAAAAGCAATGACGGCAACAATCCTAACGGCCCTCGGTCTCGTATGTGTGATCGAGGGTCTCATTTATGCCTTGGTTCCTGCTCAACTTAAATTGATGATGGCCCGGATGCAGAATACGTCTAATGAACAAATGCGCCTCACAGGCACATTGGTTCTTGCATTGGGTGTTGGCCTCGTTTGGCTGGCGCGCGGTGGTTTCGGAATATGATTTTGGAGACAAATTGAATGATGAATAGTTTTAAAGCTTCGCAGGTATTTGGAGCAGTTGCGCTATCAACTTTGTTGCTCAGCCTTCCAGTTCCCGGCAATTTCGTGGTTCAGCAGGCTTATGCCGAAGCGCAATCTTTGCCAAATATTGCAGACTTAGCTGAAAGGCTCTTGCCATCGGTTGTTGAAATTTCGGTCGTTTCGAAAGTGGCTGGGCCTGAAGTTTCAGGTATGCCGCAAATACCAGATGACTCGCCATTTAAAGATTTCTTCGACGAGTTTTTGAAGAAGAAACAACAGCAGCAAAATCCAGATGATAAACAAGGCGACAATGGTGCACCGGCCCCAGATGATCGCACTGTGAATTCTATGGGATCAGGATTTATTGTCGGCGCTTCAGGCTTGATTGTGACCAACAACCATGTGGTTGAGGGCGCGGATTCAATCCAAGTGCACATGCAAGACGGCACAATTCTAAAGGCAGAACTTGTTGGTCGTGATCCCAAAACCGATTTGGCTGTCATTCGCGTGAAGCCAGACAAGCCACTGCCAACTGTGGCATTCGGTGACAGTGATAAATTGCGTATTGGTGAATGGGTGACCGCCATTGGTAATCCGTTTGGGCTTGGTGGTTCCGTTTCGCTCGGCATTGTGTCGGCGCGCAACCGCGACATTAACGCTGGGCCTTATGATGATTACATTCAAACGGATGCAGCCATTAACAAGGGCAATTCTGGTGGGCCGCTGTTTAATATGAATGGCGAAGTGGTTGGCATCAACACCGCTATCTTTTCACCATCTGGCGGTTCAGTTGGCATTGGATTTTCAGTTCCATCTAACACGGCAAAAAGTGTGGTCGCTCAACTTGAAAAATATGGCGAGACGCGGCGCGGCTGGCTGGGTGTGAAAATTCAAACTGTTACGCCCGATATTGCGGAAAGCATGGGCATGGATAAAGCGCGCGGTGCATTGGTGGCTGACGTGACCACAGGTAGCCCAAGTGCTACTGCTGGTATTGACGCGGGCGACGTGATTGTTGAATTTGATGGCAGACCTATTGCAGACTCGAAAGAATTGCCTCGTGTTGTTGGTGAAACTGAAGTTGGCAAAGAAGTGTCGGTCAAGGTGATCCGTGACGGCAAAGAAAAAGAAATAAAAGTTACATTAGGGCGACTGGAAGACGGCGAGAAAATTATTGCCAAACAAGACACAGCCAAGCCAGCACCAGCCCCATCAACTGTGACGACTTTGGGCATGACGGTGAGTGAGTTTACCGACGATTTGCGCAAAAAGTTTAAAACGGACGACAAACTTGAAGGCGCATTGGTAACCGAAGTGTCCAAGGATGGTTTGGCTTCGGAAAAAGGTATCGAAGCTGGCGATGTGATTTTAGAAGCAGGCGGCAAGGCCGTTAAAAGTTCTGCTGATGTGTCGCAAGCAATTGAAGGCGCAACAAAGGATGGCAAGAATTCAGTTTTGCTGTTGATTGCCAAAGCCGGCAAAACGGGCGAGACCAGATTTATCGCCTTGAAACTCAAAAAGTAACTCAGCTCTATTTCAGAACTGAAAGCTCTCCCAATATATTGGGAGAGCTTTTTTTATGGGTTATGCCGAATCATCTTCATTGCGGTTGTTGAACGACGTGACAGGTCGCAAATTTGAAACGCGGTCACCAAACACTGCGGGACGGGGCGGCGGGCGCATTGGAATAGGTTCGCTTGTTGCCATTTGTGATGGCGCAGTCGTTCTGGAATGCAATCCAGTTTCGATGTTGCTTTCGATCACAAGTTCCTGATTGCCACCGATCAAAATGAGGTGCTCTACATCATCGCGTCTCACCAGAACGAGACGGCGTGATTTATCTAGTTCATGGTATTCAGAAATGCCCAGTCTGGCCCCACGGCGACCGCGAACACGCTGGGTGAAAAGTTTATAGATCGTAATTGCAAGTATGAACGCGGCAAGTGCAATAGCAGCGGTAATCATTGTGCCGTAATATGGACTCAGGTCTGGCATCGGTATGTCCTCCGAAAGTACAATCAAACTATAGCACATATTTTTTCCAAAAATCACCCCTTGTTTGCAATGAAGAAAAACTTCGTTTCTATGCGCTGATTTTTGCAAGCGAAGCTTTATAGTGCTGCTTGATTCGGGGATTGATGCATGGCGGCGCGCGGCGAAATAGAACTGGAAATTAAATCGGCAAGCGGAGCCGGATTTTTTTCCTCAATTTTACCTCTCCTGATTTTTATCCTCACACTTGGTGTGGGAGCTGCTGCTTGGTATTGGCAAAGTGCGACGAAACCGTGGATGTTGGCTGCCGGAGCTGGGCTTTCATTTTTAGGTCTGCTTGCATTCTTCGGCTGGCTTTCCGGTTTGTTAAAATTGGCGACTGGAGATTCCGAGCGGCACTTTTTTGATTCCATGTTGGATGCCATCAGCGATGCCTGCGTGGTGACTGACGCGAAGGGCCGTGCCGTTTATGCTAATGCGCCATATTTAAAACTTGCATCACGGGCCGGAGTGTCGCGGTTGGTGGGGTTTGATGTCCTGTTTTCCGGTTCAAATGAATTTGCATCGCCAATTTATCAATTGGCGCAAGCGGCGCGAGATGGCGAAGTTTTGCAACGTGATGTTCGCCTCGCGGCAGGGGCATCATCGCCGGGGTCACATGCAGACAGGGCAAGTTGGCTTCGCGTATCGGTCGCACCCTTGGTTCAGAATGCAAAAGGAGGTCGGGTGCTGTGGCGGCTCATTGATATTTCAGATGATCGCAGCCATCAAGAAAGTGCATTTACAAGGTTGCAATTTATTATCACGTATCTTGATCATGCTCCCGTTGGATTTTTCTCAGTGTTGCCCAGTGGCAAAGTGGATTATGTTAATGCAACACTTGCGGGTTGGTTGGGGTTGGATTTGGCCGATGCGCAGTCTGGCGCTTTGAGTGTGTCAGAGTTATTGGGCGAAGGTGGCGCCAAGCAGATTGCTGCAGTTGAGCCTATTGTTGGCAGCCACAGAATTGATCGCTTCAGTTTTCCAATGAAACATAAAAGTGGTGGGTCTGAATTATTTGATCTCATAAGCCGCACTGATTTTGATGCGCAAGGACAAATGTTACCATCGCGCAGTATGGTGATGAAGCGTGAGGCCGATGGTGCCCAACAGCAAAATCATGAATCAGACTCTGTTGCGCAATTTTTAGCTGCTGTGCCAATTGGCATTGCAGAAGTGGACGAAAAAGGAATCTTAATTGCCGGAAATGCTGGCTTTCTTGATTTGTCACCAAGCCTTAAAGTTGGTGGCGCACTGATTTCGGCTTTGGCAAAAGACAATGCAGTTTTGGTTCAAGATGCACTTAAAAAAGTTGCAAGTCATTCTGGCGAAACGGCTGATTTGCACTGCGTGTTTTCCGGCGATAATCCGCGCTCGGTTCATCTCACATTTACAAAACTTGCCAGTATGGGCAACCGCATTTCAGTTTTTGCGTTGGACCGCACGGAAAGTAAAGCGCTTGAAGTTCAATTGGCGCAGAGCCAAAAAATGCAAGCGGTGGGTGAGCTCGCGTCTGGCATTGCACATGACTTTAACAATGTGCTGACACCTATTATTGGGTTTGCAGATTTGTTGCTGACCAAAATGCGGCCGACCGATGCGGCTTTCGCTGATGTGATGAACATAAAACAAAATGCTAATCGTGCGGCCAATTTGGTGCGGCAACTTTTGGCGTTTTCACGGAAACAAACTTTGCAGCCTAAGGTGCATGATTTGTCTGAGGCGATGTCTGACCTTGGCAATCTGCTTGGCCGCGTGCTTGGTGAAAAAACTGAGCTGAGTATTTCTCATGGACGTGATTTGGGATT
This sequence comes from Hyphomicrobiales bacterium, assembly GCA_031418535.1. Taxonomy (GTDB): domain Bacteria; phylum Pseudomonadota; class Alphaproteobacteria; order Rhizobiales; family Aestuariivirgaceae; genus Aestuariivirga. Next base: position 61,005 of record JANOXS010000013.1, read on the forward strand.
GGTGTTGGTCGACATCAATCAATTTGAGCAGGTCATTATCAATCTCGCTGTGAATGCTCGCGATGCCATGCCGAAGGGCGGCAAGCTTTCTGTTCGAACTTATAATTTGTCGCGCGAAAAATCACAGGATACTGGCACTGTTTTACCAGTGGCTGATTATGTGGTGTGCGAAGTTGAAGACAATGGGTCTGGTATTCCGAAGGAAATTCTTGACAAGATTTGGGCGCCATTTTTCACAACCAAAGAAGTAGGTAAGGGCACTGGTCTCGGTTTGTCGATGGTTTATGGGATCATTAAGCAAACTGGCGGTTTTATTTATTGCGACAGTGAAGTAGGCCGTGGCACGACTTTTAAAATCTATTTGCCAAAACATGTACCAAGCGCTGATGCACCGGCACCAGTTGCCGTTGTGGCTGCACCAGTGAAGCGCGAAGATTTTTCTGGTCGCGGCCGCATTCTCGTAGTTGAAGATGAAGATTCAGTTCGGGCCTTTGCAGTTAGAGCGCTGACATCGCGCGGCTTTACGGTGATGGAAGCCGACAGTGGCGAGGTGGCGTTAGAAGTGATCGAAGCTGACGCAGATGGTTTTGAGTTAATTCTGTCTGACGTGGTGATGCCGGAAATGGACGGCCCGACCATGCTGAAAGAATTGCGCAAGCGGAACATTACGACAAAAGTTATATTCATGTCGGGTTATGCTGAAGAAGCATTTGAACGAAACTTAGAGGGTGCTGCTGACTTTGCGTTTCTGCAAAAGCCCTTCTCGCTCAAGCAACTTGTGGAGAAGGTGAAAGAGGTTATGGGTTGATAAGTTCAAACCAATTTCAGCCCTCCAAATTACAACTTTAAATATATTTCAGTTTGTTTTGCAATTTTATTAGCGACTCGTTAGTGAATCACTTATAGGTTGTATTTGAGCGATAATGCATCTTTTGGGTGAAACCTAGGATGTCTGCAAATGTTAATAGGTTTTTTATAAGCAAAGATTCTACAATTCTTCCGGTGATGAGCTGAACGGCGACGTCTAGTTTATTTGGAAGTTGAAGCCGGATGCGTACACTCTCTCCCCAGAAAAGTGGCTCTTTAATGTGTTAATTGCCCTTACAGTGCGCATCCGGCCTTACTTTTTAGCAATCAATTTTTCCATAGTCTTCATACCCTCAAAAATTGTTCTTGTAATTGGAACTAAAATAGAACATACAAGAAACATGGATGGAACACTAGTTGGTGTTTGCATCTAGGCAAAGCAAATGGGATATAGCTGGAGTGAAAAAAGTGGGACAAGCGCAATTGAAAGTCGTGGATACATCTTCGGACAAGGGCAAGGCTCTTGAAGCTGCTTTAAGCCAGATTGAACGGGCTTTTGGCAAAGGCTCAATTATGAAGCTGGGTGCCAATCAAGCCCTTGAGATTGAATCAATCTCAACTGGTTCACTTGGTCTTGATATTGCCTTGGGCATTGGCGGTCTTCCCCGTGGCCGTGTTATTGAAATTTATGGCCCAGAATCATCGGGCAAAACCACTTTAGCGTTGCAGACCATTGCGGAATGCCAAAAGGGTGGTGGCATTTGCGCCTTTATTGATGCGGAACACGCATTGGATGCAGGTTATGCACGCAAGCTTGGCGTGAACATTGGCGATCTTTTAATTTCGCAGCCCGATACGGGCGAACAAGCGTTGGAAATTGCCGATACGTTGGTGCGTTCTGGTGCGGTTGAAATGCTGGTCATCGATTCGGTTGCGGCTTTGACACCTAAGGCTGAACTTGAAGGGGAAATGGGCGACAGCTTGCCTGGCCTTCAGGCGCGGTTGATGAGCCAGGCTTTGCGTAAACTTACGGCGTCGATTTCAAAATCGAATTGCATGGTGGTGTTTATCAACCAAATTCGCATGAAGATTGGTGTGATGTTTGGCAGCCCTGAAACAACAACGGGCGGCAATGCCTTGAAGTTCTATGCTTCTGTGCGTCTCGATATCCGCCGCATTGGTGCGATCAAGGACCGCGAGGAAGTTGTGGGCAATCAAACCCGCGTGAAAGTGGTGAAGAACAAGGTTGCTCCTCCGTTTAAGATGGTTGAATTTGACATCATGTATGGCGAAGGCATTTCCAAAGTCGGCGAATTGGTCGATTTGGGTGTGACTGCTGGCGTGGTTGAAAAATCTGGTTCTTGGTATTCTTATAATGGCGAACGTATTGGCCAAGGCCGCGATAATGCCAAGATTTTCCTCAAGGGAAATCCTGATATGGCCAATGCCATTGAAGCATCGATCCGGGCTAATGCTGGTTTGATTGCTGCCAAAATTACCGATGGCACGATCAAAGACGACCAGGGCGACGACGATTGATCATCGCCTAGTCTAATCAACCCCAAGCCTAACTAATCCCCAAGTCTGTTTGTTTCTCTTCAACTTCAGTTGAGTTGTTGCCAAGCCACGTTGCGTTTTGTGTGGCTTGAGATGAAGCGAGGTTTGCCCCACACCGCCTCGCTCAGTTGCCCCATGCTCCCAGATGCGCTTAGCCCACTTTGCGTATCTGGGAGCTTTTTTGATTCTGGTTCCAACTTCATGGAAATTGTGGACAAATCGACGTCTGCCGTCTTAAAGAACTTTCAACATCACGAGTTGGAAAAAATTATGACGGGTCTTGCACATATACGGTCGACATTTCTGGATTATTTCAAAAAGCAGGGCCACGAGATCGTCGCGTCTTCGTCTTTGGTGCCGCGCAATGACCCAACACTCATGTTTGCCAATTCGGGCATGGTGCAATTCAAGAATGTTTTCACCGGTGCCGAAAAGCGACCTTATACCCGGGCGACCACTGCGCAAAAATGTGTGCGGGCTGGCGGCAAACATAATGATCTTGATAATGTGGGCTACACGGCCCGCCACCACACGTTCTTCGAAATGCTCGGCAACTTTTCATTCGGTGATTATTTCAAACCCGACGCAATCGAATGGGCTTGGAATTTGGTCACGAAGGAATATGGCCTGCCCAAGGATAAGCTGACGGTTACGGTTTATCATGAAGACGACGAAGCGCACGCATTGTGGAAGAAAATTGCTGGCTTGCCTGAAAGCCGGATCATTCGTATTCCAACTGCGGATAACTTTTGGGCGATGGGTGACACGGGGCCGTGTGGTCCGTGCTCGGAAATTTTCTTTGATCATGGCGATAAAATTTGGGGTGGTCCTCCAGGATCTGCCGAGCAAGATGGCGACCGGTTTATAGAAATCTGGAATTTGGTGTTCATGCAATATGAGCAACAAAGCAAAGATGTGCGGGTGAGTTTACCAAAGCCTTCGATCGATACTGGCATGGGGCTGGAGCGCATTGCCGCAGTGCTGCAAGGCACACACGACAATTATGAAACTGATTTATTCAGGGCTTTAATTGCCAATATTCAGGAAAATACTGGCGTTGCTGCTGAGGGCAAAAACAAAGCCTCAAACCGCGTGATTGCTGATCATTTGCGGGCGTCTTCGTTCTTGATTGCTGATGGCGTTTTGCCATCCAACGAGGGCCGCGGCTATGTGTTGCGCCGAATTATGCGCCGTGCCATGCGCCATGCCGAGTTGTTGGGCATGCGCGAACCCTTGATGTTCAAGTTGGTGCCAACGTTGGTGCGTGAAATGGGGGTCGCTTATCCGGAGCTAACTCGTGCCGAGCCTATGATCACCGAAACTTTGAAACTTGAAGAAACACGGTTCCGCAACACATTGCAACGCGGCCTTAAATTGCTCGACGAAGATTCTGCATCGCTCACGAAAGGTGATGTGTTTTCTGGAGAGACCGCTTTCAAACTTTACGACACTTATGGTTTTCCGCTTGATCTGACGCAGGACGCTTTACGCGCCCGCGACATTACGGTGGACACCACAGCTTTCAACACCGCTATGGCCAAACAAAAGTCGGACGCGCGGGCAGCATGGAAAGGTTCTGGCGAAGCGAAAACGGAAACTGTCTGGTATGAAATTCGCGAGCGTGTCGGTGGCACTGAATTTTTGGGTTACGAAACTCAAACTGCCGAGGGCGAAGTTTTGGCCATGACAGTAGACGGCAAAGATGTGAGCACGCTTCGCGAAGGCGATAAAGGTGCAATCATCGTCAACCAAACGCCATTTTATGGTGAATCTGGCGGCCAAGCTGGCGACCAAGGCTTGATCAAGGGTGCGGATGGTTCTGTGTTCAAGGTAACTGAGACGCAAAAACGTTTGGGCGATTTGTTTGTGCACCATGGCGAGGTTGTGAAAGGCACATTCAAAATTGGCATTGCCGTGGAGCTTGAAGTTGATCAGCTTCGCCGCGCTGGAAGCCAGATGCACCATTCGGCCACGCATTTGTTGCACGAAGCTTTGCGGCGCGTGTTGGGGAACCATGTTGCTCAAAAAGGGTCGCTGGTGGAACCGGGCCGCCTGCGTTTTGATTTCTCGCACACCAAGGGAGTGACGGCTGAAGAATTGCGCGAAGCTGAGGAAATTGCCAATCGTGTCATCTTGCAAAATGATGCGGTAAATACACGTTTGATGTCGGTTGATGCCGCCATTGCCGAAGGGGCCATGGCGCTGTTTGGCGAAAAATATGGCGATGAAGTTCGCGTGGTTTCCATGGGACGTGACGGAACGCGTGCGGGTTCACCAATTTATTCGCTCGAACTTTGTGGTGGCACGCATGTGACCCGCACAGGTGATATTGGTTTAGTGAAGATTGTTTCTGAAAGTGGCACAGCAGCTGGCGTTCGGCGCTTGGAAGCGCTGGCAGGCGATGCGGCTTTGGCGTATCTCAACCAGCAAGATGAGCGCGTGCAGGCTGTGGCCGCCACGCTTAAAACGACGCCAGCTGATATGCTGACACGGGTCAAAGCGTTGCTCGACGACCGCAAGAAACTGGAACGCGAATTGACCGAAGCGCGCAAAGCGCTGGCCATGGCCGGGGCAGGGGCTGGAGGTGGTTCCGAAACTGTCGACATAAATGGCGTTCAGTTTATGGGCCGAGTGGTGAGTGGTGTGGCAACGCAAGATCTAAAAGGCCTGGCCTCCGAAAGCTTGAAGAAGCTTGGCTCTGGCGTGGTGGCTTTGGTTGCCGTTTCGGACGATGGCAAAGGGGCTGTGGTTGCCGCAGTGAGCGCTGATCTTACTGAGCGGTTTAACGCAGTTGAACTCGTGAAAGCTGGTTCGATTGCCTTGGGCGGCAAGGGCGGCGGCGGCAGACCGGATATGGCCCAAGCAGGGGGCCCCGACGGCGCCAAAGCAGATGAAGCTTTGGCTGCAATGAAGGACTTAATTTAAAACAGTTTGGCCACGGCCTTGGCCAAATTGCCAGATTTTTGAATGTCGATGTTGGGCAATCCAAGCCACGCGCTCAGGTGTGTGAGCTCTTGGGCAAGAGCACTTGCAGTTTCTGATACGTCGACGAATTCTTCATGATGGATGGCATTGGCGCGGAGGGTTTGGTTTTCACGGTCGGCTTTGAGGCACACTCTGCCAGCGAAGTTTTCGCCGAGCAAAAATGGCAGAACGTAATACCCAAATTTCCGTTTAGGTTGAGGGGTATAAAGCTCAATCCTGTAGTGAAAGTTGAAGAGCCGTTCGGTGCGGTCACGGTCCCAGCAAATCGGATCAAAAGGGGTGACCAAGGCTGCTGCGTTCATGGCGCGGGGGAGTTTGGCCGAGCGGTGCAAATAGGCTTGGGCTTTCCAGCCTGCAACGGAAACGGGCTGCAGAATTCCTGCTTCAACTGCATCATCCAGCGCCTGCTTGGCATCGGCCACTGGCAGCCGAAAATAATCACGCAGATCAAAAGCCGTGCCTATTCCAAGTGCTTGGCCGGATAAATCCATCAGTTGCAACATGCTTTCGCGAGGTGTTGGCGTGGGCAGATTTAAAATATCAGCCGGAATCACTCGCTCTGGCAGATCGTAAAACCGTTCAAAGCTTTCGCGCTTTGCGGTAGTGAGCAGGCCTTGAGCAAACAAGGTTTCAAGCGCCAACTTGCCCTTGCTCCAGCCCCACCAGCCACCTTCGCCTTTGGATTTATCAGGCAGGTCACTTTGTGCGGTTTGGCCATGAGAGGTGACAAACTTCAATACATTTTTGAGATAGGCTTTTTCATTCACAGCAAAACTTGCCATTGACCTATAAATGCCCTCACAATTCAAAGCGCGGTTCATGCGCCAGCGCATCAGCGGGTGCAGTTCCATGCGGACAAGGCTTGCCTCATGGGCCCAGCATTCGAATGTTGCGCGGTTCGTGTGGGCAAGAGTGCGCTGATCAAGAGCGCTGCGATTATAATTTCCAAGCCTCGAAAACAGCGGCAAATAATGCGAGCGCGTTAAAACATTCACGCTGTCTATTTGTAGAAGATGCAAACGCTTTAGTTCTTTGCTTTGAGCGGCCCAGCCAGAAGCCGTGGATGTTTTAGACGCGCCGAAGCCTTGTGCGGCAAGGGCGATTTTTCTGGCTTCAGACGGATTTAGACTGTTGCTTCGTGCCATGCCGCTTCAACGGGCAAGCTTGTGCCTGCGGGGATTGATTTGTTGAATTGATACAATGTTGAACAATAGGGGCAGATAATTTCATTGGCTTGGCCCATATCCATAAATACGTGCGGGTGGTCAAATGGAGGGGTTGCGCCAATGCACATAAATTCTCGCGCGCCTACAGCAATGCGCGCTGCGCCCATCGAATTTTGAAAATGTGGTGTGGAACCTGCAGCCATGATAACCCCTAATCTATAATGATCATGGGTTAGCAACAAAAAGGTTCAGATGCAAAAGTTCAATTCTGATGGTGTGGAAATAGCATTCGAAGTGTGGGGCGATGGGCCGCCTGTGCTATTAATCCACGGCTTTGCATCCTCGGCGTTTGTAAATTGGCGCGACACACACTGGGTGAAGGTTCTGACCGAAGCGGGCCACCAAGTGATTGCCATTGATAATCGTGGACACGGTCAAAGCGAAAAACTTTATGATCCAGCGCTTTATTCTGCACCGATTATGGCTGATGATGCGGTTCGGCTGCTCGACCATTTGAATATCGCGCGGGCCGACGTGATGGGCTATTCGATGGGCGCACGGATCACGGCGTTTATGGCAATGGTCTATCCGACACGGGTGCACCGGGCCGTGTTTGCAGGATTGGCTTCGCGCATGATTACAGGTGTTGGAGGGGCAGAGGAAATTGCATTGGCTTTGGAAGCAGATTCGGCTGCCGCATTAGAAGACCGAATGGCGCGGGGCTTCAGACTATTTGCCGACCAAACCAAAAGTGATAGGCGAGCGCTTGCGGCCTGTATCCGCTCGAGCCGCGTAAAAATTAAAGCAGAGTCATTGGCAGAGACTAAAGTTTCAGTTTTGGTTGTGGCTGGCGAGCTTGATGATGTGGCCGGCAATGTGGCTGAATTAACCGCGATTATCCCCAGATCGCAAGGCGTGGTACTGCCCAATCGCAATCACATGAATGCTGTGGGCGACCGAAGATTTAAGGATGCGGTGGTGCGTTTTCTGGCGGGGGACAACGTGCTAGTGGGCGTTTGATAGAATGCAAATTGCATCCCTTGGATTAATACTTTATGCCGTGGTGCATACAAAAATGGTCTAACTAGGAACAATAATGGGGATCGATTCACACGGTTTAAATTTTTTGCGATATGCTCGATTGAGTGGTGAGTTAGGGCGCACAGTGATGATCGGGCGACAGAACGTCCATGAGAGTGCTATCAACACTCAATTGAGCAAAAAGCGTCCGAGTCAAGTGCCGTACGGTCCGTTTGCTGAAGAACTATTATTAGAAGAATTTGGTGCCACCAAAATTGACTCGGTCGACTATTCTGATTTTGAAGGAGCGACCATCCTTCACAATATGAACAATCCTCTTTCAGAAAATTTGCGGAGCAGTTTTCAAACTGTCATGGACTATGGCACTTTGGAACATGTGTTTGATGTGGCCCAAGCAATTAAAAACGTAATTGCAATGTGCGATGAAAACGGTGGTCGTATTCTACATGTTCTTCCTGCCAACAATCAGTGTGGCCATGGCTTTTGGCAGTTTTCGCCAGAGCTTTTCTTCTCTCTTTATTCCGAAGAAAATGGATTTAAAAATACTGAGATTTTTGTTGCCAGTTTGAACAATGAAAAAATATGGTTTCGAGCTATAAAACCTCCTGCAGGGCAGCGCTTAAATATAGCATCAAAAGAACGACTTTGTCTTTTGGTCCTAACATTGAAAACTGCAAATTCTAAAAATCTAGTTGTGCAGCAGTCAGATTATGTGGCGGCTTGGGATCGTGGGCATATGAAGCCGGTAGATGTGCCACTTTCCATCATTGCCAAGGGACGCAAGGCAATATGGCGGTTGTATAAGAAGTATGTATTTCAGAGCATTCTGCCAGCACAGCGTTTTGGAAAATATCATCCATATTTACAACGTGTGATAATATCAGATGTTTTGAACTAGCAGTTCAAACAAGCAGAGGATAAGTGGACTTCCTTTTTGCAAATTTCCCGCGCTATGTCTTTCAACTTAGAAAGGCAGAGTGGGGGATCACGAATGTCGTAAGAAGCACGATGAGCCAAGGGTAAATTAGGCGCACTTGGTTCAGCGGTTAAAGTGGCTTGCAAACACTGCACCCGCATTTCGTGAGGCGACGACGAAGGCCACCCCATGCCAGATGGCCGAGGTGCCTTTTTGAAGCTGATCAATCTCATTCTGTTTTTCATTATTATGATAGTTTTGGTTTTTATTGTGCCGACTGACGATGAAAGTCCGTCAGCCAATACCAACGTACATTACGCTATTTCCGACAAAGTGTTTCCAAAGCTTTGGAGTTATTTGGCCGTTCTAATTACTAACTTCAGCACTATCGGCACCATGGAAGCGCTGATCCTGCAATTTAGCCGAAGCATATGCTCGGTGGCTCGAGTTAAAATGTTGCATCCGCGCTGTGAAATTATTCACCTTGAGGGCCAAACTATCTCGCTTCCGTAATTTGACATATGCCTTTGTCTTTATACTTTCGGTCGGACACGCGGCATTGGCGTAAAGCCTCGTTGATGGCCGCTTGGGTCGTGCTATAACCCCACGCTGTGCCGCATGACATTGAGGATTTACCGAGAGGATTGCGACCGCCTGTTGTGGCCATGGCTTTGTGGGATGGGCCATGCACGTAATGCTTCAGATATTCAGACCGACAGGTTTTTGCTTCTACGGCATTTGACAGTGCCATAGCACCAAGCACCACGCAGCTGGCAATTGCTCTTGTGATTATTACGCTCATCTCTTCTGCTCCTTTACCCTGAGACCGAAAGGCTATTTCAGATTTTGAATATTAGCAAGAAATGCACTATATAAACATTTGTGGAGACTATCATGACCCGTGAAGCATCAAAGATTAAGACTGTAGAACGCATTGATCCGGTGTGGGACCGCATTCGGCGCGAAGCAGAAGAGATTGCGCAAAATGAACCTGGTCTTGGGGGGTTTGTGTATTCGGCTGTGCTGGCCCATGATAGTTTTGAAGATGCTTTGGCGCATAGGCTGGCGCAACGACTTGGTAACGCTGATTTAAGTGCAGAAGCTGTGGTGAAAGCGTTTCAAGATGCGCTCGAAGCTGAACCCGAAATTGGATTCGCGGCGCGAGCCGATATGATCGCCACCTTTGACCGTGACCCGGCTTGCCACCGTTATATTGATCCATTGCTTTATTTTAAAGGCTATCAGGCGCTGCAGGCACACCGCATGGCGCACCGGTTGTTGCATTTAGGACGGCGTGATTTTGCGTTGTATTTGCAAAGCCGTTCTTCGATGATTTCATCAGTTGATATCAACCCTGCTGCTCAAATTGGCAAAGGGATTATGATTGATCATGGCCATGATATTGTGATTGGTGAGACGGCTGTTGTCGAAGACAATGTTTCAATTTTGCAAGGTGTAACGCTTGGTGGCACCGGCAAAGAAGTTGGGGACCGCCACCCCAAGATTCGCCACGGGGTTCTGATTGGGGCAGGGGCCAAAATTCTAGGCAATATTGAAATTGGTCATTGCAGCCGCGTGGCTGCCTGTTCGGTTGTTTTGCATGACGTGCCGCCCAACCGAACTGTTGCTGGTGTTCCAGCAAAAATTGTTGGCTATGCTGGCTGCGCTGAGCCCGCCCGCGTGATGGACCATCAAGTTGAACCGGATATCGAACCTACCGAGCAAGTTTAGAATTATACGATGCAGAAGAACGCCGTCGTTTTAGCTTTGCTGGCCGCTTTTGTTTTTGGAATAGCCACACCTTTAGCTAAGCTTTTTTTAGGTGCTGTTGAACCCTTAATGATGGCGGCCCTGCTTTATCTTGGTTCGGGTGTTGGTCTTGGATTGTTTGTTCTAGCGCGTGCCCGACATGTCTCTCGCGAAGCAAGATTTGTTTGGGCTGACGGACCGTGGTTAGTTGGCGTGATTTTTTTCGGCGGTGTTTTGGGGCCAGTCTTAATGTTGCTTGGATTGCAAAATACCGACTCAGCGTCCGCCTCGCTTCTTCTAAACCTTGAAGCTGTTTTCACATTGATAATAGCATGGTTGGTATTCCAAGAACATGTGGATCGTCGTTTGTTTGTTGGGGCCCTAGCAATTTTAATGGGAGCACTGGCTCTCTCGTGGCAAGGCGGTTTTGGTCACGCGGGCAAAGCAGCAATTTTAATTGCGCTGGCGTGTTTAAGTTGGGCGATTGATAATAATTTAACGCGTAAAATTTCGAATGCGGATCCTTTTCAACTCACTGCCATCAAGGGCTTAGTTGCTGGAACAGTAAATCTTGCATTGGCAAAATCAGTAGGGCTGAACTTGCCTGAAACTTCTGTAATTGCGGGGGCAGCATTGCTCGGTTTTGTGTCTTATGGGTTGGGATTAGTGCTTTATATTTATGCTTTGCGAAACTTAGGCGCAGCGCGGACTGCTGCTTATTATGGTAGTGCTCCGTTTGTTGGCGCTGCCTTGGGTGCAATGTTGCCGGGAGGAACGGTGACTCCGCTTTTGCTTGCAGCGGGTGGGCTTATGGGGATTGGCGTATGGCTACATGTTTCTGAACGCCACGAACACGACCATGATCATATAGATAATGAGCATGACCACAGTCATAGGCATGATGAGCATCACCAACACACACATGAGCCCGGCGATTCAACACTTGAGCCACACAGCCATTTCCACAAGCATCGACCATTGCGCCATGCCCACGCACATTGGCCCGATATTCATCACCGACACACGCACTAAATGCGTTGGCGTTGCATCTAAGAGTTTTTCAGACTAGAGCCGTTCTGAATAAAGTGGAGACCGCACAATTGGACCCTAAAGAAATTGCCAAGCTGACGAAATTTTTTCGTGAGAAATTTAACAATCCCGGTTTGGTTGTGAAGGCCCGCCCGCAGAAGAAAGATTTTGCCGAAGTTTATTTGGGCGATGAATTTATGGGCCCGGTTTATCGTGATGAAGAAGATGGCGAATTGTCGTTTAATTTCTCCATGGCCATATTGGATATTGACCTCGAATAGTTGACATTTGTGCGGCCCCGCGCTTGCATTCCTTAAACAATAGTAAATTGTTTGTGCCAAATTGGCACAGTGTGGGGAGTGGGTTGGCGTGGATGTTCATCAGGTTGCGTATATGTTTGCCTTGGCAACTGGCATTGTGTCGTCTGGTGCAATTGGCAGCCTTTGGGCGGCAGTTATGGAGGAGCCCCCAAGTTTCAAGATGCTCGCTGATGGCGACTATTTGACCCCGATAAAAGCGCCTGTGGTTTTTTTTAGTGGTCCGACAACACTGATCGTGAGTTCTTTCTGGTGGTTTATTGAGCGACCGATCGTGGGACTTGCAATGCTATTGAGCGGCTTGACGTGGAGCTTTTTGCAAGGTGTATTTATTCTCACGCAGATATTTGGTGCGTCTTGAGAGATTATTATGGCAATCTACACACTCGACGGCATTTCACCTGAGCTACACAGCGAAAGTTGGGTGGCACCTTCTGCCGATGTGATTGGGCGCGTTCACTTGTTGTCATTGGCAAGCGTTTGGTTTGGGGCGGTGCTGCGCGGTGACAATGAGTGGATCACGATTGGTGAAGGCAGTAATGTGCAGGACGGGTGTGTTTTACATACCGACAAGGGTGCACCACTCAATATCGGTTCTCATTGCACAATAGGCCACAAGGCTATTTTGCATGGATGTGAAATTGGCGATGAAAGTTTAATTGGCATGGGGGCTATTGTTCTCAATCATGCAAAGATTGGGCGAAACTGTTTGATTGGTGCGGGCGCATTGATTCCAGAAGGAAAAGTAATTCCGGATCGCTCGTTGGTTATGGGAATGCCCGGAAAAATTATCCGCACATTAGATGATATCGCTGCCGCCAATCTGCGAAAATCTGCTGAAGGTTACATCAACAACTGGCAGCGATTTGCGCGTGGCCTTGTGAGGCATTAAAAATTAACCTTCGGCGACTTGGTTTTCCGGGTTCGAATTTACCCAATTGATTACGTTCATAATAGACCATTTATTTTCAAGGCCGCGAATGGGTTTTGGGAAGCCTCTGGCTTCAAGTTCGTGCTTTATTTCAAGAAATTCGACTTCGGTTTTACCGAGCGCCGCAGCAACTTCGTCGCTGCCAAATACAAGTTTCATCACTCTCTCCGGTGGTAATTGTGATTCTATGCAACCCAAGTTGAATTTTTTAAATCACATAGACAAGTGATTTTAGTGATTTTTGTGATTAAATGCGCGAGCGCAGGCTGTGCAACACCACGCCTTTAATCACCACTGAGCTGTCGCTGAGCAGATAAGGCGTTAGCAAGCTTAAATCATTGCTGGCCGCGACCAAAACGGGCGGCTGAAAGAGTCGAAACACTGTTTCAGCTTGGCCTTTTGTCCAATCATAGATTTGCGCGCAGACAATGTAGCCCGTGCGCGGCGTTTCATTTAGACCCACCAGCAAAACATCGCCGGGTTTATAGCCAAAATTTTCCAAGGCCCGGCTGTTCAAAGTCCACGCATCAGTGTTGCTTTCAAATCCGCAGAGCAATCGAATAGCAGCGCCGCGGCCATCATCGGAATTAAAATTATAGGGATCGGCTTCGCTTTCTGAAAAGCCTCGGGGCGCAGGTTCTGCGCCAAACTTGACCCCAGAGGCTTTAGCAATACGGGCGATGGTGCTGGCACGGAGAACATGGCCGCTCCGGCCTTTGGTCAGAAAGCGCGAGAGCGTCGAAGGATCGAGGCCTGCGCGGTTGGCCAAATCGGTTTGCGACCAGCCGGTTTTAGCCAAAACCAATTCAATGAAGGTGTAGTGGTCGTTTGCCCCATCCATAGCGGTAACCCTAAGCACGTGGCCTCAAAGGTCAAGTGCACAAAAAAATGGAGCCAACACCGGTGGGACAGTGTTGGCTCCCAGGAAGCTCGGCAGCTTGGGGGATGGGGGGACGCCAGCCGAGCCTAACTCTGAATTACTTGCTCTTCATGCTCACCAGCATTTGTGAAGTTGTCTTTTGCAAACTGACCCATTGCTTTGGATCGACTTGCGATTGTCTTTTGAGAAACTTGTAAGGGGTTTGATCCCAGCGTTGAATGTCGTCGCGGCGATTATCAAGAATGAAGTCACCGTTGTCAGACACGATTGTCAGCACGGCGTGGCCTTCACCTTTTTCATCTAGCAAAACTGTCATCAACATTTGATCGGGATTGAAGCCCATGTTGTGCAGGTAGCGTTTTTTCAAAAGTGCATAGTCTTCGCAATCGCCAGATGCAGTGGGATAGGTCCACTTTTCTGCAACGTGATAAAGATCTAGATCGCTCTTGGGTTCAATCTTACTATTCACATAAGTGTTCACTTGAACCAACATGTTCCAATTTTCTGGTGACATTGCCAAACGGTCATTCTTTGTGCCGGCAAAATAACATTCGTCTTCGCCGCGGGAACAGAAATCGACATAGCCAATGGGCGGCAATGATTTGCCGTAAGTTGCACTGTTGGCTGTTGATTTTGAATTTGCCTGGAGCAAGTTCGAATCCATTGCCGATGCGTTGGAGCCGAGAAGCACAAACCCAATCAGGGCTATTCCTTTTGCAAATGTTTTTTTCATTTTAACGTCCCACCGTTTTTCTTATTGTGGGATCACCATAGCACTGACACATTTCAGCCATGTTTGCTTTGGTCGTACAAGTCTATGTAATTGCTATGTAATTTGTATTGATATTGTTAACCATAGAAGTTTCTTGCTTGTGGAGTGCGGCAGGGGTTGCGCTTCGTCAAATCGCCTGATAATCAGCCAATTGCTTGCTGAAAAGTATGCGGTCATGGCGGAATTGGTAGACGCACTACCTTGAGGTGGTAACGGGGAAACTCGTGGAGGTTCGAGTCCTCTTGGCCGCACCAACCCTTTGTTAAGGCAAAGTTTGGGGCAAAATGTTAAGCCTGTTTGAGTTTGGGTGGGGGCGCACATGAGCGATTTAGACCATGTGGCCCAGCTTCGCGACGAATGGGGCACCCTTAACCCGGATTTTATTTCCGATTTAGAATTATCACTTGATAGCAAAGACGCAAAAGCCGTGCGGGCCTTGACGCGCGATTTGCACGCTGCCGACATGGCCGATCTCTTACAAGCTGTTGAACAATATCGCCGTGTTGATCTTATTGCTTTGTTGGGCAAGAATTTTGATGTGGAAGCGTTGGTCGAACTGGATGAGGGGGTTCGCGACGATTTGCTCCAAGCGTTGCCCGCCGATGTCATTGCCTCTGCCATCAAGAAGCTGGGTACTGACGATGCCCTCTATCTTATCGAAGATATGGAGCGGCATGAGCAGGTTGAAATCCTATCCAAGGTTTCAAAGCTAGACCGCGTTGCCCTAAACCGCGCTCTTGATTATCCAGATGATACTGCGGGCCGGTTGATGCAGACCGAATTTGTTGCTGTTTCGCAAGAGTGGTCAGTGGGTCGCGTGATCGATCATATTCGCAGTGTTAAAGATTTGCCGGATGATTTTGTTGAAGTTTATGTGACGGATGCGAGCGAACATCTGAAAGGTCAGGTGCCTTTGAGCCGGCTTTTGCGCAGTGCGCGCGAAAAGAACGTTTTGGCGATCATGGATTCTGAGCCCACAGTGTTCAGTGTTTCAGATCAGCAAGACGAGGTGGCCTATAAGTTTGAGCAATATAATCTGGTGTCTGCTGCCGTGATTGATCCGCAGGGGCGCTTGGTTGGCATGTTGATGGTGGATGACATTCTCGATGTAATCAAAGATGAAGCTGAAGAGGCTATCCTTCATCTTGGAGGTGTTGCAGCTGAAGAAGCCATCACGGGAACCGTATTTGAAACGACGCGCTCGCGGTTTTTGTGGCTGTTATTCAATTTGTTTACAGCGATTTTAGCTTCGTGGGTGATCTCGTGGTTTAATGCCACCATTCAACAAATGGTGGCGCTGGCTGTCTTAATGCCAATTGTTGCTTCGATGGGTGGCAATGCCGGAACTCAGACCATGACAGTTGCTGTGCGGGCGCTGGCCACTCGTGAATTGGGGCCGGTCAATGCCTTCAAAGTTGTTTTGCGTGAATGCGCGGTGGGTTTGATCAATGGCCTCTTGTTTGCCGTTATTGTCGGGCTATTTGCGTGGTGGTGGTTTGGCTTGGGCGGTTTAGGGTTGGTGATTGCAGCAGCAATGACGATCAATCTTGTAGCAGCAGCTCTTGCTGGCATATTGCTGCCATTGGTGCTGGATCATTATGAAATTGACCCGGCAATCTCTTCGGCTGTGTTTGTGACGACTGTTACAGATGTGGTTGGCTTTTTCTCATTTTTAGGATTGGCGAGTTTATGGTTGAAATAAATTTGATGCGCCGCAAGTTATTGTTAGCTGGTTCGGCATTGGCTGTTCAGCCTCGTTTGGTTTTGGCGCGAGATATTAAATGGGCCATACCCTTAAAGCTGGACGGTATGCCAAACCTCAATCTTGTGGCACCAAACCTTTATCGGTCGGCGCAACCGACTGCGGAAGGCTTCAAAGCTGCGCAAGAACAATTGCACTTGCAAACTTCCTTGAGTTTGCGGGAATCAAGCAATGACACTGATTTGCTGGTGGGAACAGGAATCGACACTCAGTCAGTTCCAATGAATGCGGCGCACATTACGGATGCTGAAATCATTTCAGCTTTGAAAATCATACGTGCGGCCCAAGACAAAGGCCCGGTTCTGGTGCATTGCCTCCATGGCGCGGACCGCACCGGTGTGGTAATTGCTATGTACCGCATTCTTTACCAAGGCTGGAGCAAGAGCGAAGCAATTGACGAGTTGAGGAATGGTGGATTTAATTTCCATGCGATCTTCTTCAACATTCCGCTTTTCATAAAAAATGCCGATCTTGCCGCTTTCAAGCAAGCGCTTGCAATTAGCCCTTGAGGCCGCTAGAACCCGCTCAAATTCAGCCTCATTTTTAAGGAGTGTACTTCCATGGCCCGCGTCACCATCGAAGATTGTATCGATAAATTGCCTAATCGCTTCGAACTCGTGCTTTTAGCGTCTCACCGTGCCCGCAACATTGGCCAAGGTACGCCAATCACTGTCGACCGCGACAATGATAAAGATCCTGTGGTTTCATTGCGTGAAATTGCTTCGAGAAACATCAACACCGATGATTTGCGTGAAGAATTCATTCACGCCATGCAGAAGCAAGTTGAAGTTGACGAACCAGAACCAACTGAAGTGCCACTGATTGGTCAATCGACTGAACTTGCTGGAATGCACGGCATTGGCGAAGAATCATCCGACATGGATCAGATGACCGAAGAAGAATTGCTGCGCGGCCTTGAAGGCATGCCGCCTGCTGAAAGCCCAGGTAGCCAACGCAACGGCTACTAAGTATTTTGTGATAATTTTAAAGCCGGGCCTAGCGCCCGGTTTTTTTTTGCTTACAGTAGTAATATGATACGTCAGTACGAACTTGTTGAGCGGGTTATGAAATATGACCCCGATGCGGATGAGGATATGCTCAACCGCGCTTATATCTACGCCATGAAAGCCCATGGCACACAAACCCGCGCATCTGGCGAGGCGTATTTCAATCATCCGCTCGAAGTTGCGGCCATTCTTGCCGACATGAAGTTGGACACTGCAACAATTGTTGCCGCACTGCTGCATGACACTGTTGAAGACACTGAAGCCACGCACCAGGAAATTATTGAAAAATTTGGCACCGAGATTGCCGCACTGGTTGATGGTCTGACTAAAATTAAGAAACTCGATATGGTGACGAAGGAAGCCACGCAAGCTGAAAATTTGCGCAAGTTACTGTTGGCAATGTCGCGCGATGTGCGGGTGCTTTTGGTGAAGCTGGCGGACCGTCTGCACAATATGCGCACCTTGCATTATGTGAAGCCGGAAAAGCGCTTGCGCATTGCGCAGGAAACTATGGAAATTTATGCACCGCTTGCTGGACGCATGGGGATGCAATTGATCCGCGATGAAATGGAAGATATTTCATTTGGCGTGTTAAATCCTGACGCGCAAAAAATTATTCAAGATCGCTTGCTGCGTCTTCACACCGAAAGCGGGGATGTGCTGCAGGAAATTGAATTGGCATTATCCAAAGAGCTTTTGGCAAATGGCATTAAAGCAGATGTGAAAGGTCGCGAAAAACGGCCTTATTCAATCTGGCGGAAAATGGAACGCAAGCATCTCTCACTTGATCAACTGTCTGATATTTTCGCGTTTAGGGTCTTGGTTGAAAAGCTGGATGATTGTTACCGCACGCTTGGTGTGGTGCACAGAACTTGGCGGGCGGTGCCGGGGCGCTTCAAAGATTATATCAGCAATCCAAAACAAAATGATTATCGGTCATTGCACTCGACCGTTATTGGCCCGCATTCGATGCGGGTGGAAATGCAGATCCGCACACAAATTATGCATGAATTTGCAGAGCGTGGTGTTGCTGCTCATGCCCTTTACAAAGATCCAGAAAGCAAAAGTGCTGAAACTTTAGAGTCTAACGCTTATCGATGGTTGCGGCATTTGATGGATGTGTTGCAAGAGGGTGATAGTCCAAAAGAGTTTTTGGAACACACGAGGCTCGAACTTTTTCATGATCAAGTCTTTTGTTTCACACCCAAGGGCCAGCTTATCGCCTTGCCCCAAGGGGCAACCCCAATTGATTTTGCCTATGCCGTTCATACGTCGGTTGGCGATAGTTGTGTTGGCAGCAAAGTGAATGGGCGTCATGCGCCTTTGGTTACAAAACTGCACAATGGCGATGAAGTGGAAATCATTCGGTCTGAGGCGCAAGTGCCGCCCCCAGCTTGGGAAGCTATTGTCGTCACCGGAAAAGCCAAGGCCGCGATCAGACGCGCCACACGCTCGGCCGTGCGTAAACAATTTGCAGGGCTTGGTCGTGAAATTATTGAAAAACTGTTGGAGCGGCAGGCGCAGTCATTTACCGAAAAGGAAATGGCTGCAGCTGTTCCTAGGCTCGGTCATAAAAATGTGGATGATGCTTTGGCTGCCGTTGGGCGTGGCGAACTTTCGGCACTTGATGTTTTGAAGGCCATGGGCCTTACGGTGGATGAAAAAGAGGTGCGTGAATCGCGGCGCAAAGTGCTGGCCAAAAAGGCTGATGCCAGTACTAAATTTTCGCTGCCAGTGCGCGGTGCTCCTTCCAATATGGGGCTCAAAATTCATATGGCCACGGGTGCTGTTCCGGGCGAACGAATTGTGGGCATTTCCACAACGGGCGAGGGCATTATGATTTATCCCATCTTTGCCAAAGCGCTGGAAAAATTTGACCAAGAACCTGAACGCTGGATTGATCTTGCATGGGGTGTTGCTGAAGACGGACAAAGGTTTCCTGCCCGTATTCACATTACCATCATCAATGAAGTGGGTTCCCTTGCACAAGTCACGCAAGTGATTGGCGAACATGGCGGCAATATCGACGAACTGCAGCTCACCGCGCGCGAAGGTTTGCGCGACTTTTTTGATCTGACAGTTTTGCTTGAAGTGTTTGATAATAAGCACTTGAACGACATAATGAAGGGCTTAAAGAGCAGCGCAATGGTAAGTTCAGTGGCAAGGGTGACAGGATGAACAGGCTTTCGCATGAAGATGTTTTACATGAATTTCGCGCTGCTGGTGCATTGCTCGAGGGTCATTTCATCTTATCTTCTGGCTTGCACTCCGCACGCTATTTGCAATGCGCGCGGGTGTTGATGGATGCAAAGCGGGCTGAGCGGTTGTGCGCTAGTCTTGCTGCCTCTGTTCGTGATGGAAATTATGGCCATATTGATTTGGTGGCATCGCCGGCGATGGGTGGCGTGGTGGTGGGATATGAAATGGGTCGTCAGCTTGGTGTGCCTTCCATTTTTTTTGAGCGGGTTGATGGCAAGTTAGCCTTGCGGCGCGGTTTTGATATCGCCAAGGGTGCGCGGGTTTTGATAGTGGAAGACATTGTGACCACGGGCTTATCGTCTCGTGAGTGCATTGCGGGCATTGTAGATGAAGGCGGCATTTGCGTGGCTGCTGCTTGTTTGATTGATCGCTCCGGCGGCAAGGCCGATGTGGGTGTGCCGCTTCATGCTCTGGCAGCGCTTGAAATTCCAGCCTATGCCGCTGATAAATTGCCGCCAGAATTGGCCGCTACCCCTGCAATCAAACCCGGCAGCCGGGGCATGAGGGCATGATCATTGGCATCGGCAATGACATTGTTGATATCAGGCGCATCGAAGAAACATTGAACCGCTTTGGGGAGCGCTTTACTGACCGTATTTTTACCGAAGTTGAAAAGAAAAAATCTGATAAGCGGCTTTTACGGGCGGCCTCCTATGCCAAGCGTTTTGCAGCCAAGGAAGCCTGCTCAAAGGCTTTGGGCACAGGTTTTAGGCGCGGTGTATTTTGGAAAGACATGGGGGTTGTGAATGAACTTTCGGGCAGGCCCACAATGGTGCTGACAGGGGGCGCTTTGGCCCAACTGACAAGGCTTGTGCCTGCGGGCAAAGTGGCCAAGGTTCACTTGACCATTACTGATGATCATCCTTACGCGCAGGCCGTCGTCATAATAGAGGCAAATTGAGACTGTTGCCATGCTGCAACAGTGGGGTGGCTTGAACTTGCCATGATTGCATCACAGATAGGGTAAACAGTATATGAACGCTTAATGTGAGCATTTGCTGCTGCGGCAGTTGGGACAGATAAATGAGCAAAAACGACAATAGCTTTGCGGCCGCACGCGGTGTGGGCCAAAAGCAAGACGAGGGCATTTGGGAAACCGCCAAGGTCATTCTCCAAGCCTTGGCTATTGCATTTTTTGTCCGGACATTTTTGTTTCAGCCCTTTAACATTCCATCATCGTCCATGTATCCCACTTTGAAAATTGGTGATTATCTATTTGTTTCAAAGCTTTCTTACGGTTATGGAAAGTATTCGTTTAACTTTTCATTCGGCGGATTTGCAGGGCCGCCATGGTTGAGCTGCTGCTCATTTGTGGATTTTCCGGGCCGTAAAATATTGCCTGACACGCCCAAGCGCGGCGATGTTGCGGTTTTTAAATATCCGCAAGATTTGAACGTCGATTACATCAAGCGGGTTATTGGTCTGCCAGGCGACCGCATCCAAATGAAGGCGGGTGTATTGTTCATCAATGGTGTCGAGGTGCCAAAAACCCGGGTTGAGGATTATGTCGATCCGCGCGGCGAAAGCGGGCAGGGGCCCGTGGTTGCGCAGTTTGAAGAAACGTTGCCCAATGGTGTGAAATACCGCGTGCTGGATTTTGGCGATACGTCGGTTGATACGACTGATGAATATGTCGTGCCGGCTGACCATTACTTCATGATGGGCGATAACCGCGACAATTCACAAGACTCACGCTTCCTCGATAAGGTTGGCTATGTGCCGATTGAAAACTTTATGGGCCGTGCCGATATCATTTTCTTCTCGTTTGCGCCCGGCGCATCGCTCACAGAACCTTGGAAGTGGCCCACGCAAATTCGCTGGACCCGCTTCTTCAACTTCATATAGTTTCGGCTTTGCCGCATTCGATTTCAGCTTCACTGGTGCGGTTGCAAAGCATTACTGGCCACGTATTCAAAGATCGCCAGCTGTGCGAACATGCGTTGACCCATGGCAGCCGTCAGAGCAAGCTGGCTGACTACCAAAGGCTTGAATTTCTGGGTGACCGGGTTTTGAGTTTGGTTATTGCTGAAGATTTGTTCAATCGTTTTCAGTCTGAAGCAGAAGGTCAACTGGCGGCGCGCTTGAGTTTATTGGTGCGCGGTGAAACGTGTGCCGCTGTTGGGCTGGCATTGGGATTGGAAGACTTCATCATCGTTGGTGCAGTTGAAAAGAAAAAAGGTGTGCAGCGCATGGCCTCGGTTATGGGCGATGTTGTGGAAGCCTTGATTGGTGCTATTTATCTGGATGGTGGCTTGGATGCGGCGCGCACTTTTATTTTGAAATGTTGGGGCGGCATGTTGAGCAAGGCCCCAGCCGAATTGAAAGATGCTAAAACCTTTGTGCAGGAATGGGCATTGGCGAGAGCTTTGCCTCTGCCATTATATGAAATGCAAAACCGCACTGGCCCGGAACACGCGCCAGTTTTTACGATATCATTGAAAGTAGGTCCCTATGACACGGCAATTGGCTCTGGCCCCTCTAAGCAATCTTCTGAAATGGCCGCCGCAACAGCCTTTATCGTTCGTGAAGGGTTGCGCTGAATGACCGAAGACATGACAACACGGTGCGGATTTGTTGCTATTATTGGTGCGCCAAATGCTGGAAAATCCACACTTGTCAACAAGCTGGTTGGCTCGAAAGTTTCCATTGTCAGTCATAAAGTGCAAACTACACGGGCGCGCATTCGAGCGATTTATATGCACGAGCAAGCGCAAGTAGTTTTGGTTGATACGCCTGGTATTTTTAAGCCGCGTCGCAAGCTTGATGAAGCGATGGTTGAAAGCGCTTGGACTGGCGCTGGCGAGGCTGACGCCGTTGTGTTCATGGTGGATGCACGGCGCGGACTTGAAAAAGAAGTTCAGAAAATTATTGATGGCTTCAAAGCGCACAAGGCCAAAGTAATTCTGGTTTTGAATAAAGTGGATCTGATTGAAGTTGCAAAGCTGATGCCTTTGGCTGAACAGATGGCTGCGGCTTATGAGTTTACCGAGACATTTATGGTGAGTGCGCTCACTGGTTCGGGTGTTGAAAAATTGGGCGCAAAACTTGCGGAAAAAATGCCGATTGGGCCGTGGCTTTATCCGGAGGATCAAACGGCAGATGTGCATTTGCGTTTCATCGCATCCGAAATCACCCGCGAGAAAATCTATGAGCGGTTACATGATGAATTGCCCTATTCATCAACTGTCGAAACCGAAGCATGGGAAGAGCGCAAAGATGGTTCTGTGAAAATTACCCAAGCTATATTTGTGGAACGTGACAGCCAAAAAGCCATTGTTTTGGGGAAAGGTGGCGCGCAGGTTAAAATCTTAGGATCACTCGCCCGCAAAGAAATGGAAGAATCATTCGATCGGCGTGTACATTTGTTCTTGTTCGTCAAAGTGCGTGAGAATTGGGCGGTGGACCCAGAGCGCTTGCGCATGATGGGGCTTTCAAAAAGGTAGTCGAATTTCGTGGAATGGCGCGATGAAGGTGTGGTGATCGGCGTTCGCAACCATGGCGAAACTTCCGCTATTGCCGAAATTCTGACTGCTGAACATGGGCGCTGCTTGGGCATGGTGCGGGGCGGACGATCCCGCCAGATGCGTCCCGTATTGCAGCCTGGAAATTTGGTGATGGTTACATGGCGGGCGCGGCTTGAAGAACACATGGGCATGTTTCAGCTGGAGCCTTTGGCCTTGAAGGCCGGTTTTATT
>JANOXS010000014.1:0-42365 GCA_031418535.1 Hyphomicrobiales bacterium
GTGCTGTGATCACACTTTCTCCACGCGCCAGCAAAACCGAGGCTTTGCGTTTTGCGGAAACGTCTAAACCATGGTTGCTTAAAACCATGGAAAAGCGGTCGCCGCCTGTTCCCTTCGCCCATGATCATAAAATTTTATTCCAAGGCCAACTTCACACCATCAAAGCCACAGGCGGAAGGCGCGGCCTCGTAACCTATGAGCTTGAGCAATTGCTGATTTCAGTTCCTGGTGACGTAGCGCATGTGGCGCGGCGCTTGTCTGATTGGTTGAAAGTGCAAGCCAAAGAAAAACTACAGCAGGCTTCGCAAGATTATGCCACAGCCATGCAAACGAAGTTCCATAAACTCACCATCAGAGATCAAAAAAGCCGTTGGGGCTCATGCTCAGCTACAGGCGATCTCTCATATTCATGGCGTTTGATTTTAGCACCACCCGAAGTATTGGATTATGTGGCTGCACATGAGGTGGCGCATCTCAAAGAAATGAACCATGGTCCCCGTTTCTGGCGCTTGGTTGTCACCCATTGCAAAACCGCCAAACAAGCACGGCGCTGGCTGCGCGATCATGGGCGAGAGTTGCACCGTTATGGAAGTTAGTTCTTTCCAAAAATAAAATCGAAGAGATATTTTTTCTTTTTCTTTTTAGGCTGCACCACTATTGGATCCTCGGATTCTTGTAACGGTGATTGTGCTTCCGAAACCTCGATGGGTTCTTCAGCTTGAACCTCAGCCACAACAGGTTCTGCATATCCAGGAAGTGCAGATGGAATGAGGCCTTCATGGGCAGGCTCCATCACATCGCGCCACACTTGCGTGGGGAGTGACCCACCAGTTACGTTTTTGGTCGGGCTATTGTCATCATTGCCCATCCACACACCGGTTACCAAATAGGGCGTGAAGCCCACAAACCACGCGTCGCGATAATCTTGGCTTGTGCCGGTTTTGCCACCAATATCAAAATCGCCAAATTGCGCTTTGGTTGCAGTGCCGTAGCGCACCACGGAGCGAAACAACTGGTTCATTTCGCCAAGTTCGCGGTCGGCCACAACTTGTCCTAAGCCGTCACCAGCACGTTCATAAAGTACTTGCCCATCTTTCGTGGTGATGCGTTTAACCACATAGGGCTGCACCGCTTTGCCACCATTGGCAAAAGGCACGAAGGCGGCAGTGAGTTCAAGCGGGGTGACCTCTGACGTTCCCAGTGCAATCGAGGCATCATGTCCAAGTGGCGACATAATGCCAAGACGTTCAGCCGTGAGTGCAACATTTTCCGGCCCCACAGCTTGCGCTAATTTTGCAGCCACAGTGTTAATAGACTCTGCAAAGGCGGCTTCCAATGTCACTGGTCCTTGGTATTTATTTTTATAATTTTCAGGTGACCAGCCACCAATTTTTATCGGTTCATCCAGTTCAACAGAGTTTGGCCTATAGCCGTCTTGAAAAGCTGTGAGATACACAAAGGGTTTGAACGCCGAGCCCGGTTGGCGCTTGGCTTTGGTGACACGGTTGTACTGGCTCTTTTTATAAGAGCGACCACCAACCATGGCCGTCACTGCGCCTGAAGTATCGAGCACAACTATAGCACCTTCGCTCACACCTAATTTTTTGCCGTTGTCTTGCAGGCGCTTGCGCAATGATTTTTCTGCGGTGTTTTGAATGGCAGGGTCAATCGTGGTTTCAATCACAATCGACTGATCATAGTTTTTAACCAGCAGCGGCAGCTGTTCTGAAATCCAATCAACAGCATATTGCTTGGCTGGTATATAGTTGCCAGTCACCACATTTGACGGCGCCTCAATGGAAGCTTGTGCATCTTCTGCCGCAACAAAATTTTCCCGCACCATGGCATCAACAACCAACTTCGCGCGCGCAGCAGAAGCCTCGGCATGATTGGTGGGATTATATGTCGTTGGAGCTTTCAACATGCCAGCCAATGTTGCGGCTTCAACGATTGAAAGTTCTCCGGCTGATTTATTAAAGAACACGCCCGCCGCCTGTTCAATACCGGTGGCATTTGGCGCAAAATAAACCCGGTTTAAATAGAGCTGAAGAATTTCATCTTTGCTAAATTTTGATTCAAGCCAAATCGCCAGCACAGCTTCTTGAGCTTTGCGTGTGACAGTTTTTTCTGGTGATAGAAATAAATTTTTTGCAAGCTGCTGGGTCAGCGTTGAGCCACCCTGAACCATGTGTCCGGCCAGAGCATTGCGCAGCATGGCCCGTGCCAGACCAATAGGGTCCACGCCATAGTGTGATCGGAACCTGTGATCCTCAATGGCGATTACGGCATTGGGCACATAGTCCGGCAGTTCGTCGATGCGGGCCGTGTCGCCAAAAAAAGCACCCTGTTCCGAAAGCACCGTGCCATTTGATGCCAACATCATTATACCCGGTTGGCGTTCCGGAATTTTAAGCAAGCCCCGCGAGTCGAGTGAAAACCAAATATAGCTGAAAGCCAAAGCTCCAGTCACCGCTCCCCAGAAACCCAATGTTATGAAAAACTTGATGAGCCGCCACAGAATTGATTTACGGCGCTTTGTGGGCCGCTTATCGGTAACCTCGCCGCGGTGAGTGTCCGAAAAAAGACGGGGCTCTGAGCGCCCTTTATTCTTTCGCGTCTTCCCACCACCAAACAATGCCATGATCTATCCCCAAACCCACAGACAATCTTAGGCTGCAAGTATCTTGCCAATTACTCCCCCATCCATGTGTGAATGGTTAAACTTGAGTTTGGGATTTAATGGTGGTGCAAAAATGGCTGTAAGGCGCTCACATTACGGCGCCCACATACCACGGCACATATTCATTTTCGCCATAGCCAAGCTCTTCAGATTTGGTGCGCTCACCAGAGGCTGTGCGCAAAATAGCATCGAAAATCTCCTTGCCTTTTTCTTCAAGTGAAACACCGTCGATAATATCGCCGCAGTTAATATCCATGTCGTCAATCATGCGGCGGTAAATATCAGAATTGGTTGCAAGTTTTATAGACGGACAAGGCTTGTTGCCATAGGCAGAGCCCCGTCCTGTCGTAAAGCACATGATATTAGCGCCACCTGCCACTTGGCCTGTGGCTGATACGGGATCATATCCGGGCGTATCCATAAATACAAAACCCTTCGCCGTTACAGGTTCTGCATAACGATAAACCGCCGTCATGGGGGTGGAGCCACCTTTGGCGGCAGCGCCCAATGATTTTTCCAATATAGTTGTAAGGCCACCCAGCTTATTGCCGGGGGATGGATTGTTGTTCATCTCCATATTATTGCGCGCAGTATAGTCTTCCCACCATTTTATGATCTCAACCAGTTTTTCACCCACTTCTGTGGTTGATGCGCGGCGGGTGAGCAGATGTTCAGCCCCATAAATTTCAGGTGTCTCTGACAAAATGGCGGTGCCGCCATGGCGAACAAGAATATCAACAGCCGCCCCCAAAGCGGGATTGGCCGTGATACCGGAATAGCCATCAGATCCGCCGCATTGCAGCGCCAATATCAATTCAGATGCGGAACAGGTTTCGCGGGTTTGCGCGTTCACGGCAGGCAACATAGCTCTTACAGCTTCCACACCAGCAGCCACAGTTTTGCGCGTGCCCCCGGTTTCTTGAATAGTCATGGTGCGGAAAGTCTCGCCTTCCTCAACACCATAAGCTTCTTTGAAACGCGGAATTTGAAAGCCTTCACAGCCAAGCCCCACCATCATAACCCCACCCATATTCGGGTTTGTGGCATAACCCCATGCGGTGCGCTTGAAGATATCAAAAATAACGCCACGATAATCAATCACGCAGCCATTATCTTGCGTGAGCGCAATCACACCATCAATGTTGGGATAGTTTTTTAGAATACCAGATCGGTTGATCTCTTGCGCAATGAATGTCGCAACGGTGGCCGAGCAGTTCACAGACGTCATAATACCAATATAATTGCGTGTGCCCACCTTGCCGTTTTTCCGCCTAAAACCTTGGAACGTGGCACGGTCTTTTTCCGGCACCATTGCGACAGGCAAAACACCTTGCGAAAATGCGTAGTCATGTGAAAGCTCACCCATTTCCACATTATGTTCATGCACCCAATCACCTGCAGCAATGTCAACTTTTGCAAACCCAATAATTTGGCCAAATTTTCGGATGGGCGTGCCTTTGGCAATTGCCATCGCCGCCATTTTGTGCCCGCGCATAATGCGTGCCCTTGTGGTCACGCCCTCTGCGGGTGCTTCACCTTTTTCAACAATCCGCGTGCTGACCAAAACATTATCAGTCGCATTGAGCCGCAATAAAGCCGGGGCTTGAGTTAAAGGGGCGCTCATGGTGATAATGCCTTTCAAAATATGCGTGAGAGCACAAGCTAACATGAAAAAGCGCAACTTCAAGGCACCATCGGGAGCAACACTCGCAATCACTGAACTGGGTTTTGGGGCAGGACCGCTAGGCAATCTTTATAAAGCCATTACTGAAGATGCGGCCCAAGCAACGCTTGCTGCGGCATGGCAGAAAAACATCCGCTATTTTGACACCTCACCACAATATGGACTTGGGCTTTCCGAAACCAGACTCAATCATTTCCTTCGTGACAAGAAACGCAAAGACTATGTGCTGTCAACCAAGGTGGGTCGTCTGTTGCAAGTCTGTCCACCGGAACAACGCACCGGCATTGGCAAATTTTTTAACACCCCGAACCGCCGCGAGATTTTCGACTACTCTTATGACGGTGTAATGCGCTCGCTCGAATTTTCATTGGAGCGCTTAGGTCTTGATGCTACTGATATAGTCTTTGCCCATGATTGTGATGTCTTCACCCATGGAACTGAAGCCGCACGTGATGTGCACGTAAAAACCTTTATGGCAGGTGGCTATAAAGCGCTCACCAAAATGCGCGATGAGAAAGTGATCAGAGCCATCGGTGCGGGCGTCAATGAATGGCAGGTGTGTGAAACTTTGGCCAGACAGGGTGAGTTTGATTTATTCCTTCTCGCAGGTCGGTATACGTTGCTAGAGCAAGAAGCGCTTAACTCATTTTTGCCCCTTTGCGAGGAACGCGGCATCGGGATTATAGTGGGTGGACCTTATAATTCAGGTATTTTAGCCTCGGGTCCGGTTAAAGGTGCTTTTTATAATTACGATCCCGCTCCTAAAGCTATTTTGCCGCGTGTTCAGAAAATTGAAGCGGTGTGCAAGTTACACAAAGTTAAATTGGCGGAAGCGGCATTGCGATTTCCGCTTCATCACCCTTGCATAGTTTCAGTCATTCCCGGTGCCGTGTCTCCAAAGCAAGTTGTAATGAATGTGAAGACACTGAGCGCAACACTTCCAAAAGCCCTTTGGCGAGATCTGATAGCTGAAGGTATGATGGATGCGCGGGCCAAAACGCCGAAATGAAAATTGATGCCCATCACCATTTCTGGAATCCAGCCCGCGGTGATTATGACTGGATGCAAGTCGCTGGCAGAGAGCAGCTGCGCCGTCCGTTCTTGCCAATTGATATTGCCCCACACCTGAAAGCTTGTCGCATTGATAAGACTGTGCTGGTGCAAGCCGCCCCCACGGTGCAGGAAACCGAATATTTGCTGGGTGTCGCTGACACGACTGACACAGTGGCCAAAGTTATAGGCTGGATCGACTTTGAAAATCGCGATGATCTAAAACACTTAACGCGCTGGGCCAAGCACCCGAAATTTGCGGGCGTTAGGCCCATGATCCAAGATATTGCCGATCAAGATTGGATGCACCGTGCAGGCGTGCGCTGGGCGTATGACGCGATCATTGATTTAGATCTAACATTTGATGCTTTGGGTTATCCCCTTCATATCGAAGGTTTTCAACGATTGTTTGAACAATATCCCAACATGCGCACCGTGGTTGACCACAGCATGAAGCCCCGAATACGCGACGCCGCCTTTGAAACCTGGGCTGAAGGCTTAGCCAAATTGGCTGCAACCACGCCAGTATTTTGTAAGCTTTCAGGCTTGATAACCGAAGCTCAGACCGAATGGACGATAGAATCTTTAAGGCCATATGCACGTCATGTGATTGAGTGCTTTGGGCCTGCGCGCGTCATGTGGGGGTCTGATTGGCCAGTCCTAGAATTGAACGGATCCTACCAAAATTGGCATTATGCCGCCGAAAAGATCATCGCACCCGAAGAACAAGCTCAGATATTTGGCACAACAGCAGCAGATTTTTATCGAATTAAATGATGTTAATAAGACAAAATTTAAGGTGCGAACACATATATTTATGATGTAAATACATCTTTACATCATTTTAGAATCTGCCATGGTAGCCTCAACTGAAGGGGAGTTTGAACCATGCAAGCTGATTTAGATATTTCGCCACAATTGCCAGTGCTGCGGTCGCAACTGGCCAAGCTTGGTCTGCGCTGGTTGGGCAAATTGTCTTACAATGAAAGTGCGACTGAGCTTTATGAGCTTGCCCTCAGTAAAGGCGAGGGCAAGGCTTCCAGCACGGGTGCACTTGTGGTCGAAACCGGACAGCACACGGGACGAAGCCCCAAAGATAAATTCATCGTCTGTGATGATATGACCTCCTCAACTGTGTGGTGGTACAATAATCAAGCCATGAACCCGCGGCACTTCGAAAGATTGCGTGCCGACTTGATGGTCCATGCCCGCTTGAAAGACTTGTGCATTCAAGACTTGGAAGCCTGTGCTGACCCGGCACAAAGTTTACCTGTTCGGGTGATCACAGAGTTGACGTGGCACGGCCTGTTCATTCGCCATTTGTTAAAGCCCGCAGCAGACTTCGCGAAGGGCCTCACCATCATCAACTTACCCAGTTTCAAGGCCGATCCAGAACGCCACGGCACCAACAGTGAAACGGTGATTGCATTCGATTTAAGCAATAATCTGGTTTTGATTGCAGGCACCCAATATGGTGGTGAAATTAAAAAAGCTGTTTTCACTGTGCTGAATTACAAATTGCCAAGCGCAGGCGTTCTGCCCATGCATTGCTCGGCAAATGTGGGCGATGCTGGCGACACCGCAGTGTTCTTTGGCTTATCTGGCACTGGTAAAACCACCTTATCTGCTGACCCTAAAAGAACACTGATTGGCGATGACGAACACGGCTGGAGCGACACCGGAGTGTTCAACATTGAAAACGGCTGTTACGCCAAAGTCATCGCTTTATCTGCTACAGCAGAACCAGAAATTCATGAGGCAGCCCTCAGCTTTGCAACAGTGCTTGAGAATGTTGTCATGGACGCAGACTCTCTCACCGTTGATTTCAATGATAAGAGCCTGACCGAAAACACCAGAGCCGCTTACCCCCTAAACCTGATTACCAATTCCAGCGAAACGCGCCGCGCACCCACACCAAAAACCATCATCATGTTAACTGCAGATGCTTTTGGAGTGTTGCCACCCATTGCGTGTCTTACGCCGGATCAAGCGATGCAGCAATTTTTGGCAGGATATACAGCTAAACTTGCTGGCACTGAACTGGGTGTTAAATCACCGCAAGCCACATTCTCGGCCTGCTTTGGTGCACCATTTTTACCAAGACACCCACAAGAATATGGTGCGCTGTTAAAAGCAAAACTTGCCCAACATGACACAAGGTGTTTCCTCATCAACACAGGTTGGACAGGTGGCGCATATGGAGTAGGCACCCGCATTTCCTTGGCCACAACCCGCAAAATTCTGGACGCGGCACTTTCAGGAAAATTAGACAACACGCCAACCCGCGTGGATGAAAATTTTGGTTTTGCGGTTCCAGTGCACATCGAAGGCGTTGATGATCAGTTGCTTGATCCAAAACGAAATTGGACTGACCCGATGGCCTATGATCAATCAGCGCAAAAATTGAAGCACTTGTTTGATCGTGCTCTGGAAAAGGTTATTCCAACAGCAACCCATAAGATTTTAGCTGCTGAGTAAATTATCCGTCAGCTTGAACGTTATAACTCACTTGCCAGAAGCGAAATAGGCTGATCATCGTCATCACCAAGAAGGGTGGCCACATGATCAGCCATGGCGAAAGCCCAGACACACTCGCCGCGATAGACGTTTGCTCGATGATAATATTGACAGCGATCATCACGAAAAGTGCAGCCCCAATCCGGTAAGCATCGACTCTGCGCGGTCTGGCTAAAGCAAACGGCAAAGCAATCAGCGCCAAAAGTGGGATCGACAAAATTTTAAGAATGCGGTTGTGAAATTCTGCGACCATTTTTTGTAAAGTCGTATTCGCAGGCGGCGCATCGAGCTGTTGATAAATTTCAAGTAAACTCAGTTCGCGCTCATCAGCACCACGGGGTCTGAACATATCTCCCGCAACACTATCCAGCGGCAAATCTACGCTTTGCGATTGCGCCAATGTTGGTGCAATAAGTGCGCTCGACCCTGATAGATCAGGCGGCTGGTCAAGCCGCAATCTGTCACTCACATCCATGCGCAGCACCGGCGCTTTTTGTTGGCCGCCATTAAGCAGAATGCCTTTAGCGGCGGTCAAAGTCTCGCTGCCTGCAGCCCCCTTATCTTCAAACACGAAAAGTTTTTCAAAACTATTGTTGCTTTGGTTCAGCTGGTCCACGATGAAAACCCGGTTACCCGATTTCATAAAAATACCTTCCTTGGCCAATTCAAACGCATCAACATTAGTAAGCGTGTAAACCACCGAACGATACGAATAACGGCCATAAGGTTGCAGCCATCCCACAGCCACCACATTACAAATCATCAAAACCACAGCAAGGCCCATAACCGGGCGAAACAATCTGCCCAAGCTCATGCCCGCTGCATTGAGCGCATCAATTTCCCTCGATTTTGACAGGCGATTGAAACTGAACAGCACACCAAGAAACAATGCGATTGGAACCGCCAACCCTAAATAATTAGGCGTCAAATAAGCCAGCATTTTGAAAACTGCAGTGAAGGAGTTTTTCTTGCCGAGCGTTACGTCAAGAAATCCGAGCATCCGCTCCGCCAGCAACAACGTGAGGCTCATCACCAAAGTGGCAGCGAGGGGCGTGAGCACGAGACGTAAAATATAGCGGTCAATAATTCCGAACATCAAAGCTCCATAGCGCTTGGAAAATTTTACAGCAAATCAATTGCATCAGGCTGCGTGTTTTCATAAACTGAATTATGACGCTCAATCCCTCAGCACATAAAGTTCCATGGATCGGCACCAGCTGGAAAATGAACAAGACCAGAAGCCAAGCGCAGCATTTTGCGCAAACGCTTGAGGCTTCGAAGATCGCTCAGTCAAATGCCGTGCAATCCTTCGTCATCCCACCTTTTATATATATTGCTGAGGTCGCAAGCTTATTGAAAGACACCAAAGTTAAAGTTGGCGCGCAGAATATGCATTGGGAAACGCAAGGTGCTTGGACGGGCGAGATTTCACCGATCATGTTGAAGGATTGCGGAGCCACGCTTGTGGAACTTGGCCACAGTGAGCGCCGCGTGCATTTTGGTGAAACCGACGAAACCGTGGCACTCAAAACCAAAGCCGCTCTCGATCATGGCCTTATTGCTTTAGTCTGCATCGGTGACACAGGCGAAGAATTTGAGCAAGGCCGAACGGCGCAAGTGTTGGAAAAACAAGTTCAAGCACTTTTGAAATATGTGAGCGCTGATGCAAAAGACAAAGTTCTCATTGCCTATGAGCCTGTGTGGTCAATAGGCGAAGGTGGCACTCCAGCGTCGCCTGAATTTGCCAATGAACAACACATAAAAATTTCCACTCTTGTTCAAGAAATAACGGGCACCACCCTCAGAATTCTTTATGGTGGCAGTGTCAATGCCGACAACTGTGTCGCCCTCGTAAATCAATCACACATCGACGGACTTTTCGTCGGACGCGCCGCCTGGGATGTGGCAGGATATATAAGCATCATCAATTCAGTGCTGCAGTCACAAGGACATAATAAATGAAAATTGCTTTGGGTGGCGATAGTGCTGGCAAACCGCTGATCGACGTGATCGAAGCCCATTTGCAAGAGAAAGCCGAACACCAAATTTCAAATCTCAGCCAATCAGGTTTCTACGCTGATCTTTCGGCTGCTATTGCAAATAAGGTTATTGAGGGCGCCTATGACCGCGCTATTCTGTGCTGCGGAACAGGCATAGGTGTGTCTATCGCTGCCAATAAAATTCCGGGTATCAGAGCGGCTTTAACCCACGACACTTATTCTGCTGAGCGTGCTGCCAAATCCAACAACGCACAAATCATCACGATGGGTGCCAGAGTTATTGGACCAGAGCTTGCCAAAGCCATCGTTGATACGTGGTTGGCGTCGGAGTTTGATCCCCAAGGTGCCTCCGCTGCAAATGTTGCCGCCATCAATAAACTGGACGCGAAATAGCGTTCACTTAATGTTCTTGCGTTGTTAAAAGTTCTGCGCTAGCCTTTTTTCATCGTCGAGTTGGGGTGGCAGAAATTATGACAGCGCGTGTAGCAACGGTAGCTTTTCAAGGTGTTGAAGCAGTGCCAGTTGATGTACAGGCGCAGTTTGTGTCCGGCCTCGTCATGTTTCAAGTGGTGGGTCTCGGCGATAAAGCCATTGCTGAAAGCCGCGAACGCGTGCGGGCTGCCCTTCATGCTATTGGGTTGGCATTGCCCGGCAAACGTTTGGTGGTGAACTTGTCGCCAGCAGATCTGCCCAAAGAAGGCAGTCATTATGATTTGCCCATTGCGCTTGCCGTGCTTTCAGCACTCGGCGTTATTCCGCCTGATTTTTTAGATCGTTATGTGGTGATGGGGGAACTGGCACTAGATGGAAGTCTGCTCCCAGTGTCTGGTGCTTTGCCCGCCGCCATGGCCGCCAACGGCCGCAACATGGGTCTAATTTGTCCTAAAAAATCTGGGTCTGAAGCCGCATGGGCTGGCGATGATTTTGATATTTTAGCACCCGATAATCTTATCCAACTCATTAACCACGTCAAAGGCACGCAAGTATTATCGCGTCCTAAACCACACCTCGATATGGTTGATAAAATATTGCCAGATTTGGCTGACATCAAAGGCCAAGAAGCAGCCAAGCGCGCCCTCGAAGTGGCAGCTGCTGGCGGACATCATTTGCTCATGGTAGGGCCGCCCGGCGCTGGAAAATCCATGTTGGCCCAGCGCCTGCCGTCAATTCTGCCGCCGATGGATGCCCGTGAAATGCTCGATATCAGCATGATAGCGTCTTTGGGAGGCGAGTTAAAGGATGGCCAGTTAACCAGACGCAGGCCATTTCGGTCACCTCACCATTCAGCTTCCATGCCAGCGCTTGTCGGAGGTGGCCTTCGCGCCAAACCGGGTGAAATGGCATTGGCCCATCACGGCGTTTTATTTCTCGATGAACTCCCGGAATTTCAGCCGCGTGTTTTGGAAGCCCTGCGGCAGCCCATGGAAACAGGTGAAACTGCCGTGGCCAGAGCCAATTACCACATTACTTATCCGGCGCGCTTTCAATTGATCACTGCCATGAACCCCTGCAAATGCGGTATGGCAGGTGAACCCGGCCATACCTGCAAGCAAGGCCCGCGCTGCGCCACCGATTATCAAGCTCGGATATCTGGACCGCTGCTCGACCGCATTGATATTCAAATTGAACTGGCAGCTGTGCGGGCTATGGACCTCACGTTACCGGCACCTAAAGAGCGAAGCTCCGATGTGGCGTTACGTGTGGCCAAAGCCAGAGCTATTCAGCAGCAACGCTTCATTGAATTGGACCATCCGCAATTGCGCACCAATTCACAGGCTGATGGCAATGTACTCGAGATTATTGCAGCCCTCGATGCTGCAGGAACAGTGCTGATCCGTGACGCAGCCGAAGCCATGAATTTATCGGCGCGGGGTTATCACCGGGTGTTGCGGGTGGCCCGCACCATTGCAGATTTGGATGGTAAAGATATGATTTCAAGACTGCATTTGGCCGAAGCCTTGAGCTACCGCCAGAAGCCTGCAGGACTTCGTCTTGCGGCCTGATCAAGTGGGTGTTCATCAAGCGTTTACCCTGAAATCATCGGGTAATCATTTTTCAAGCTAAGCCTGTCAGAATATGGCTCACATGACATAGTGAGTGGTTTGTTGACAGAGTTTAAAGACAGAAGAGCTCCCTCGATAGAAGAGCAACTCGAACAAGATTCAACATCGTCGTTGATTCCCGTTGTAACTCTGCTTGGGGTGATGGCACTTATTGGCTTGGCCATCCACGATGTGTCGAACGATAATTATCCACTAGCCGCCACGGCATTTATTGGCGGCATCTCTGTTGTCTTGATCGCGTTTTTCTTCATCCTGAAAAAAGATCATGACAAACGTATGTTCAGATTGCTTGCCGCGTTTACATCAGCCCAGCAGGCACGCGCGCAAGCCGAAATTGCAGTGCGTGAAAAATCGCGGTTGTTGGCAACTGTGAGTCACGAAATCAGAACGCCGCTCAATGGCATCATCGGTATGTTAGGCTTGCTTCAAGATACCGAACTTTCTGCCGAACAAACCAACTATGCAGATACTGCTCATGCCTCAAGCCGCACTTTGATGTCGATCGTGGACGAAATTCTCGACACTGCAAAAGCCGCCTCGGGAAAAATCCAAAAGGAATTTGATGTTGTTTCATTGGTGGAAAGCGTAACCGAACTCCTGGCGCCGCGCGCTCATGCCAAGCACATTCAAATTTCATCGCACATAGACGCAAATATTCCCAACATGCTCCGTGGTGATGATTTGCGAATGCGACAAATTTTATTCAACCTCGCTGGCAATGCCATTAAATTCACAGAGCAAGGTGGCGTATCGCTTGATGTGTCAATGACTGAAAATCAGCAACTTTCCATTTCTATCTCAGACACAGGCATCGGCATGAATGCCGAAGAGCTAGGCCGGGTCTTCTCAGAATTTGAACAAGCGAAATCCACGACAGCACAAAAATATGGCGGCACCGGGCTTGGCCTCGCCATTAGCCGCCGCCTTGTCTTAGAGATGGGAGGCAATTTAGAGGTGTCCAGCGCTGTGGGCGCAGGCACTAATTTCAAAATTACGTTACCAGAAAAAATTACACCAATCACCGAATCTGAAAATGCATTGTCTAACCGCCATTATGTGGTGGCTATGATCCCGTCAGTGACGCAAACACACCTGATCAAAAAATTGCAAGAACTCGGTGCCACCGTAAGTGTTCTGAAATCGGAGCCAGAACTTAAAAAATTTCTAGCCTCGTCGGATAGCCAGTCTTCCCTCATTTGCGACAGCAGCTACGGGAAAATTTTAAAACGCTGGGCTTCCAGTGCGGCCCCGAAAAAAAGCAAAAATGTGTGGGTGATGCTAAAGTCCGAAGAGCGCCGCAGCTCAAAAACGTTTCTCGCGGCACCATTTGCTGGCTATCTTCTCAGTCCCTTGCGCCGCTCTACATTGCTGCATCTGCTGGCAGCACAGGATAGCAAAACATTAAAGAAAACCGGTGAAGCCTTGCGCCGTGCGATAAAAAAATCGACACCAAAAAAAGGACTGCGGCTGCTTTTGGCAGAAGACAATCCAGTGAACACCTTGCTCGCCCGCACGATGCTGGAGCGCGCAGGTCACCACGTGCATGTAGTTGGTAACGGCGAAGATGCTGTGAAGGTTTTGCAGACAGGTGCGAAATTTGATTTGGCACTTCTTGATATTGAAATGCCGCGTTTGAATGGCTATCAAACGGCGCTAGAAATCCGAAAACGTAAAATCAAGAGTGTAGGGTCTTCAACTCAAGATTTGCCGCTGATTGCTCTCACCGCAAATGCAGGATCAGATGATATTGCTTTGTGTTTAGAAGCTGGCATGAACGGCCATTTGGCCAAGCCATTTGATCAACTTGATCTTGAAGATGTCATAAATCGTGTTTTAAATAGGCGCTATGCAGCCTGAGTCTAAATTTCAAAAACGTCCAGCTTTAAAAATTAGACAAGCCAATTCGCTGCAAGATATCAGTATGGCGCAACGCCTACGCTTCCAAGTTTTCTATAAAGAAATGGGAGCCTTTGCAGATGCGAAGACAATTGCAACTGAGATGGACAGCGACGAATTTGACCACGTCTGTGATCATCTCCTTGTCACAGCTGAAAGAACTGAAAATTCAAATCCAGAGCTTTGTGTGGGCAGCGAAGAGCTGGTTGGAACATATCGTTTGCTTCGGCAATCGGTTGCGGCCCAGTCCACGGGTTTTTACAGTCAAAGTGAATTTGACATCGCTCCGTTGATCACGCGAAATCCAGAACTATCGTTTTTGGAGTTGGGCCGGTCTTGCATCACTGCACCCCACCGCGGCACCGCCGTGATCGAACTGCTGTGGCAAGGCATTTGGAACTATGTGCGAGCCTACAAAATTGATGTGATGTTTGGCTGCGCCAGTTTCGATGGCACTGATCCAGACATTCACGCCAACGCGCTCAGTCTGTTGGCCCATCAGTTCAAAGCAAGCGACAATTGGTATGTTCGCGCTCACGCCGATTGTTATGTCGAAATGTCGCGCAAAATTGCTGACACATTTGACAAGCGCCGAACATTGTTAAATCTGCCGCCCCTCATCAAAGGCTATCTGCGTTTAGGCTGTAGCATTGGCGATGGTGCCGTGATTGACCACGCTTTTAACACCACCGATATTTTGGTGGTGTTGCCGGTGTCATCGATCAATCCGCGTTACTTCGCGCATTTTGGTGCGCCTACCAGTTAATATCAAAAGCAGCCAAAGCAGCCAAGTTTACAATATCATTGGCTGTAGCCGACATGGACGCAATTTGCACAGGCTTTGAAAGTCCGGTGAGCAAGGGTCCAATCACAGTAACACCCCCAAGCTGCTGCAACATCTTAGTCGAAATTGAAGCAGAATGCGCCGCAGGCATCACCAACACATTGGCTGGTCCTTTTAAGCGGCAGAACGGATAGAGCGCCATGGCTTCGCGTGACAGCGCAACATCAGCAGTCATCTCACCATCATATTCAAAATCGACATGGCGCTGATCCAAAATCTTCACAGCACGGCGCACATATTCTGCGCGGTCACCTTTAGGATATCCAAATGTAGAATAAGACAAAAACGCAACACGCGGTTCCACGCCAAATCGCCGCGCAACACCTGCAGCCTCCTGTGCAATATCTGCAAGTTCTTCCGCAGTTGGGAGTTCATGGATTGAGGTATCTGCAATAAACACAGTGCGGCCCCGGACCAAGGCCATCGAAACCGCAATTGGGCGGTGGCCTTCTTTGGCATCAATGGCGCGGCGCACGTTATCAAGCGCCACTGAATAGTTTCGCGTAAGTCCCGTCACCATCGCATCAGCATCACCTAAGGCCAGCATACAGGCTCCAAATATATTGCGGTCTTGGTTGGCCATGCGTTGACAGTCGCGGTGCAAAAATCCTTCACGCTGTAACCGCGCATAGAGGAAATCGGCATAGTCTGTATTGCGATG
The DNA here is from genome assembly GCA_031418535.1 of Hyphomicrobiales bacterium. Taxonomy (GTDB): domain Bacteria; phylum Pseudomonadota; class Alphaproteobacteria; order Rhizobiales; family Aestuariivirgaceae; genus Aestuariivirga. Next base: position 15,396 of record JANOXS010000014.1, read on the forward strand.
TGAAAGTCTGGCATTTTGAATTTCAACATTTTCATTCAGTTCAAGGGCTGAAGCTTCAAGCGCTTTTTCGATCACGCTTTCGCGGCCAATCAAAATCGCTTTGCCAAGGCCCTGCTGTGCAAAACTATTGGCAGCGCGGATCATCCGGTCTTCTTCGCCTTCCGCAAAAATAACGCGGCGCGGGCTGGATTTTACATGGGTGTAAACACTCTGCAATGTGCCAGCAATCGGATCAAGCCGCGCTGAAAGCTGCGCGGCATAAGCATCCAAATCTGTAATTTGCTTGCGAGCAACACCTGATGCCATAGCAGCTTTTGCTACAGCCACAGGAATGCGTGAAATCAACCGTGGATCAAAAGGTGCAGGAATTAAATATTCACGGCCAAATGAAAGTTGTGAACCATGATAGGCTGCGGCCACTTCATCTGGCACATCCTCACGCGCCAATTCAGCCAAAGCTTCAGCCGCAGCAATTTTCATTTCCTCATTAATCGTGCGGGCTCGCACATCAAGAGCTCCCCGGAAAATATACGGAAATCCCAAGACGTTATTGACTTGGTTGGGATAGTCCGACCGACCTGTAGCCATAATGGCATCAGAGCGAACCGCCGCCACTTCTTCGGGCAAAATTTCAGGATCAGGATTGGCCATCGCAAATATGATGGGATTTGCCGCCATGGATTTCACCATGCTTTGCGACAAAGCACCAGCCGCCGAAAGTCCGAAGAAAACATCAGCGCCGTCCATAGCTTCCGTAAGAGAGCGCTTTGGTGTCGGTACGGCATGGGCCGATTTCCATTGGTTCATGCCCTCAGTGCGGCCTTGGAAAACCACGCCCTTGGAATCACAAAGAATAACATTTTGGTGCGGAACACCCAGTGATTTCACCAATTCAACGCATGCGATGGCCGCAGCCCCTGCGCCGTTGCAAACAATCTTACAGGTTTTAAGATCACGCCCTGTAATGTGAAGCGCGTTAATTAAAGCGGCAGTTGCAATAATCGCCGTGCCATGTTGATCGTCGTGGAACACCGGAATATCCATGAGCTCACGCAAACGTTGCTCAATGATGAAACATTCGGGTGCTTTGATATCTTCAAGATTGATACCACCAAACGACGGGCCCAGATAACGAACTGCACCAATAAATTCTTCCACATCCTTGGTATCAACTTCAAGATCGATTGAATCGACGTCGGCAAAGCGCTTGAACAAAACAGCCTTGCCCTCCATCACAGGCTTGGAAGCCAACGCTCCCAAATCACCCAAACCTAAAATTGCTGTGCCATTGGTGATAACCGCAACCAGATTGCCCTTGGAGGTGTAGTCGTAGGCAGCATCCGGATTTTCTGCGATGCGCTTGACCGGAACGGCCACTCCCGGCGAATACGCCAATGACAAATCGCGCTGGGTGGCCATTGGTTTGGTTGGGGTAATTTCCAGTTTACCCGGTTTGCCCCGGGAGTGGAATTGCAACGCCTCTTCATCAGTAAACGAGGGACGGGCTGGTGTTTTACTCATGTTAGGATTCGCCTATGATTTTCCGCACCATAGCTGAAATTTTCAGCAGTGCAAAAGAGCAATGGCGGGCAGGGCTTAATTTCTGATATGGGATGCCCATGAACGATCGCCCAACTCAACCGCAGGACGCAAAACCCGTTGAAGACAGCGTCGCCACTCCCATGATGGCGCAATATTTGGCGATTAAACAAAACCACCCTGATGCTTTGCTTTTGTACCGTATGGGTGATTTTTTTGAATTATTCTTTGAAGATGCCGAAAAGGCATCGGCCACTTTGGGGATTGCCCTTACCAAGCGCGGCAAGCACAAAGGTGCAGATATTGCAATGTGTGGTGTGCCCGTTCATGCCCTTGATCAATATCTGCAGAAACTTATCCGCCATGGCCACCGCTGCGCCATCTGCGAGCAAATTGAAGATCCTGCCGAAGCCAAAAAGCGGGGCGCGAAATCAGTCGTCGCCAGAGCTGTAGTCCGGTTGATCACACCTGGAACCTTGACCGAAGATTCACTTTTAGATGCCAAGGCCCGAAACTACTTGGCTGCTCTTTCCGGTTCAAAAGCCACAGGCGATATGGCCTTGAGCTTTGCTGATATTTCAACTGGTGAAGTGGCAGTGACACCGACCGATGAAAGCCGCCTTGCGGCTGATCTTGCAAGGTTAAATGCCTCCGAGATCTTGGTGAGCGACACCTTGTTAGATCAATCCACCATAAGTGAAATTCTGAATTATTCGGGCGTAGCCATCACGCCAATTGCTTCAAGCCGCTTTGATAGCACTGCCGCCGAACATCGTTTGAAACAGCACTACGGCGTTGAGACTCTGGATGCATATGGCGATTTCAGGCGCATAGATATTTCAGCCTTGGGTGCGTTGATTGAATATATTTCTCTCACCCAAGTCGGCAAAATGCCGTACCTGCGGCCGCCGCGAAAAGAAGATTCCGAAGCGGGACTTTTAATTGATGCAGCCACGCGCGCCAACCTTGAACTGATGCGCAGCCAAACCGGCGAGCGCAAAGGATCTCTGCTTGCCTGCATCACGGAAACGGTGACTGCAGGTGGTGCGCGCGCTCTCGGCGATGCACTGGCAAGACCTTTGGCTGATCCTGCAACAATTACGGATCGGCTAGACGCAGTTTCGCATTTTTATGACGACGAAGTGCTGTGTGCCGAATTGCGCCAGACGCTGAAGACCATGCCTGATTTAGAACGAGCTTTGGCCCGTCTCACCAGTGGACGTGGTGGCCCGAGAGACCTTGCCGCCGTCAAAGTGAGTTTGAAGACCGTTCAGATCCTGCGAGGCACGTTATTAAAACAAAGTGGCCTGACCAATTTGCCAACACGGCTCGCTGGCATTCTGGCCGCACTTACCGAAGCACCGCAAGACATTGCCGAAATTTTGGAGCGGGCCCTGAGCGAGGAGCTGCCACTTCTGACGCGGGATGGCGGATTTATCAAAACCGGGTTTGATGGTGGGCTAGATGAAAACAAGTCTCTGCGGGACGAAACCAGACAAGTGATTGCTGCTCTGCAAAGCCATTATGCAGAGGCAAGTGGTGTTCGCAATCTGAAAATTAAACACAATAATGTTCTGGGCTATTTTATCGAAGTAACAGTGCAACAGGCTGACTTATTAAAGTCATCAGATACTGAGAACATTTTTATCCACCGCCAAACCATTGCCAGCGCTGCCCGTTTCACCACCACTAAACTTGCTGAGCTTGAACAAAAAATTGCACTTGCTGCATCTCGCGTGCTGGCCAGCGAATTAGATCACTTCAAAGATTTTTTGTTGGTTATAAACAGCTACTGCGCAATTTTATCCGCCACAGCAATGGCTCTGGCTGAACTCGATGTGCATTCCAGTCTTGCACATTTGGCAAGGCTTCGCCGTTATACGCGTCCTATAATTGATAATTCAGTGGCCTTTAAAATTGAAGGCGGCCGACACCCCATTGTGGAAGAGGCTTTGCGCAACGCTAGCGAACGAAGCTTTGCCGCCAATGATTGCGACTTAAGCGCAGACCACAAGCGGTTGTGGCTGCTCACGGGCCCTAACATGGCCGGCAAATCAACGTTCCTTCGGCAAAATGCCTTGATCGTAATTTTGGCACAGGCAGGTTCATTTGTTCCGGCAACCTCAGCCCATATTGGTTGCGTGGACAGACTTTATAGCAGGGTTGGTGCTGCTGATGATCTGGCCCGTGGTCGCTCCACCTTTATGGTCGAAATGATTGAAACAGCCGCCATCTTAAACCAAGCAACTGCGCGCTCGCTGGTGATCCTTGATGAAATTGGCCGCGGCACAGCAACCTATGATGGCTTATCTATAGCGTGGGCAACGCTTGAACATTTGCATGACGTCAATGGATCGCGCGCCCTTTTTGCCACGCATTACCATGAACTCACCGCACTCACCGCCACATTGAAGCAACTTCATTGTGCCACGATGCAAGTGAAAGAATGGAAGGGCGATATCGTGTTTTTGCATCACGTTATTGCGGGTGCGGCCGAACGGTCTTACGGCATTCAAGCTGCAAAATTGGCAGGCCTTCCCAAGCCAGTCATTGCGAGAGCAACAGAAGTCTTGAAGCGACTTGAGGAGGGCAGAGCGCAACCTCACAAACAAAATCTGCTGAGTGAACTCCCCCTGTTCTCGGCAACACTGCATGTGCAGGCTCCACCGAAAGATGAACTGCGCGAGCGGATTTTAGCGCTTGCTGCCGATGATGTGTCGCCGCGTGAGGCGTTAGCACTTCTTTATGATCTTAAAAAATTGGCGCAAAGCAGAACAGACAATGACACCTGAGAAAAAGTTTGCGACAGCTCTAAATGCGCTGGCCCCCAATGAGCCTCTGGCTTTACGCATTCAAACATCAGAGTTAGTCAAGATCTGCCTGACTGAGTCACGCAATCTAGCTGAAGCGGCATTGCTTAAAAATGGCTTGGGCACCAAATGTGCCGAACACCTTTCGACGACTGAGGATGAAATCATCAAAGCAATCTATACTTACGCAAGCAACACCGTGTTCCCCGGCGGAGAGCCTTCTGGGCTTTCAGTTGTCGCAGTGGGTGGATATGGGCGGGGCACTTTGGCACCGGGTTCTGATATTGATCTTCTGTTTTTGATGCCGGGCAAAACTGATAGCCGAGCTGGAAAAATTGTTGAATTTTTGCTCTATGCGTTGTGGGATGCACGGCAGAAAGTTGGTCACGCCACACGCAATATCGACGATTGCATTCGTCTCGCAAAGACCGACAACACCATCCTCACATCGATTTTGGAAGCGCGTTATATTTGCGGGCAGGAAAAACTATTCAGTGAATTGATCCAACGCTTTCGATCTGAAATTGTTGCAGGTAGCGCCAAGAAATTTGTCAGCGAAAAACTCGCAGAACGTGATAGCCGTTACACAAAGTCAGGCCAAAGTCGCTACGCCGTTGAACCTGATTTGAAAGATGGCAAAGGCGGACTGCGCGATCTTCATACGCTGTTCTGGATTGCCAAATTTATTTTCAATGCGAATTCAACTGAAGAGCTTTATGAAAAAGGGGCATTCACCAAAGACGAATTGGCGCGCTTTAAAAAATGCGAAGAATTTCTGTGGGCAGTGCGCTGCAATTTGCATTTCATAGCCAAGCGCGGCGAAGACAAATTGAGTTTTGATCGGCAGTCGGAACTGGCCGAAAGACTCGGTTATAAATCGCATCAAGGCTTGAAGCAGGTCGAGCGGTTTATGAAGCATTATTTTTTGATCGCCAAAGACGTAGGCGATCTCACGCGGATTTTCTGCGCAAGCTTGGAGGCCAAGCAACTCAAGGACGCGCCTTCACTTTCGCGCATGCTCGGAAAATTTTTGCCGCTCAAATCATCCGGCCTGAAAGGCGACAAAAATTTTAAACTGGAAACCGGGCGCATCACCATTGCAAGTGATGATGTGTTCAAAAAACAACCAGTTAAGATGATCAGCATTTTCAAATTGGCCAGTGAAACCGGTTTGGAAATTCATCCCGATGCGTTGAAGGAAATCAGAAAATCGTGGCGCTTGATTGATGACGCTTTACGCAACAGCAAAGAGGCCAACGAAAAATTTCTCGATATTCTTACGACCAGCACCACACCGGAAACGCTTTTGCGTATGATGAATGAGGCTGGAGTTTTAGGCCGCTTTATTCCAGATTTCGGTAAGATCGTCGCTATGATGCAATTCAATATGTATCATCACTATACAGTCGATGAACACCTGATCCGCAGTGTCGGAGTGTTGTCTGATCTTGAACGCGGTCATTTGGCCGAAGAGCATCCTTTGGCGGTAAAGCTGTTTCCAACTCTGGCATCGCGCCGCGTACTTTATGTTGCTACGTTATTGCATGATATTGCTAAAGGTCGCAACGAAGATCACAGTATAGGTGGTGAACGTATCGCCCGTGAACTGTGCCCACGCTTTGGCTTGGACGAAAGTGAAACAGAAACTGTCGCGTGGTTAATCCGGCATCACTTGTTGATGAGCGAAACATCGCAAATGCGTGATTTGAATGATTTCAAAACCATTCTGGATTTTACAACAATAGTCCAAAGCCCCGAGCGTTTGAAACTTTTGGTAATTCTGACGGTCGCAGATATTCGGGCTGTTGGGCCCGGGGTGTGGAATGGTTGGAAGGGTCAATTGTTGCGCACACTTTATGCTGAAGCCGAACCCTTGTTAAATGGCGGCCACACTGCAATTTCACGCAAAGACCGCGTGGTTGAAGCGCAAAATATTTTCGTCTCGCATTTTCCAAATTGGTCAGACAAAAAACGTAAAACTGCAACCCAGCGCCATTACGACGCTTACTGGCTGAATGTAGGTGTGGAGCGCCAAAAGCGCCACCAAACTTTGATCGACGATGCCGTGGTTGGCGATGCAGCAACTGATATTCATATGGACGCTTTTGCGGCAGTCACCGAAATTACCATCTACACACCCGACCATCCGCGTCTGCTTGCGCTGATTACCGGAGCTTGCGCTGCTGCGGGTGCAAATATTATTGGCGCACAGATTTTTACAACAACGGATGGCATTGCCTTGGATACGATTTTGCTCCAGCGCGAATTTGAACATGAAGCCGATGAGCAACGTCGCGCTTTACGTGTTTGTGAAACGATTATAAAAACTCTGCGGGGTCAATTGCGTCTGCGTGAAGCCCTGAAAGAAGCGCAAATGCCAAAAGGTCGAGCGCTTGCTTTCAAAGTGTCGCCCCGTGTGATTATTGATAATACGTCTTCAAATAAATATACCGTTGTCGAAATCAATGGGTTGGACCGCGTGGGCCTCCTTCATGGTTTGACCGAAGCATTGTTCCATCTGAATTTAAACATCGCTTCAGCGCACATCACAACCTTTGGCGAAAAGGCCATCGACGTATTTTATGTAACAGATTTGACCGGAGCAAAAATTACCAGCGAGTCGCGGCAAGCTCAAATCGAAAAATCATTGCTGGTTCAATTGACACCGCCTATTGCAGACGGTGAATCAGAGAAAGCTAAGTCCCCTCATGTCGCTTATTAAGTCCGTTGCCAAAGTTGGTGGCTACACCACAATCAGCCGCGTGCTGGGGTTCATTCGGGATCAGTTGATAGCTTTCACACTTGGCACGGGCATTGTGGCCGACGCATTTTTCGTGGCGCAGCGTTTCCCAAATTTATTCAGAACGCTTTTTGCTGAAGGCGCATTCAACTCAGCTTTTGTGCCACTATTTGCCAAAAAATTAGAAGCGCATGGCCCTGAAGAAGCGCGCAAATTTGCCAATGATGTATTCTTGGTTTTGCTGACTTGGATTTTGTTTTTTACGGGACTTTGCATCGTCCTCATGCCGTGGTTGATCTATTTAATCGCGTGGGGCTTTCAAGGTTCAGCTGAAAAAATCGCGCTTGTGGTAACGCTAGCACAGCTGTGCTTTCCCTATTTGGTCTTTATGACACTCACGGCTCTGCAAGGCGGCGTGTTGAACAGTATGAATAAATTCACGGCCGCCGCAGCTGCCCCAATCTTGCTCAACGTAATCTTGATATTATCAAATGTCATTGCATGGTTTTATGGCACCGGAAATTCAGCAACGACGGGATATATTTTTGCAGTTGGTGTCACGGTTTCCGGCATCGCTCAATATGTGTTGTTGGCCATTGCCTGCCGAAAAGCAGGGATGAGCATGAAGCCCGCATGGCCGCGCCTCACGCCCGAAGTTAAACAAGTGGTGGCGCGCTCGCTCCCCGGAATTTTATCTGGCGGCGTGATGCAAATCAATTTGTTGATTGCAACGTCAATTGCCAGTGGCATTGCCCATGCCAATTCATATTTATATTATGCGGACAGACTTTATCAATTGCCGCTCGGTGTGATTGGCGTGGCGGTCGGAGTTGTGTTGTTGCCAACACTCTCCCGGCTGTTAAGAGCAGGCGAAACCGACGCCGTGTTGGCCGCTAAAAATAGGGCTTTAGAATTTTCATTGTTTCTGACTTTGCCAGCTGCTGCGGCACTCATGACAATTGCTGCACCTATCCTTCATACGGTTTTTGAACATGGCGCATTCAAAGCGGTTGACACGTTAGCCGTGGCACCTGCGGTTGTTGCTTTTGCAGCAGGTCTTCCGGCATATTCGCTCACCAAAGTGTTCCAGCCAAGTTTCTATGCCCGCGAAGACACAAAAACGCCGATGCAATTTGCAATTGTATCAGTGGTCGTAAACATAATTGCCAGCATTGGGCTGTCATATTTTTTCGGTCACGTAGGCATTGCAATGGCCACATCGCTCGCCGCCTGGACCAATGCGGCCCAGCTTTATTTCCGGCTGCGAAAGCTTGGACATTTCAGTTTTGATGCACGCAATAAAAATCGTTTGCCGTTGATCATCCTCTCAACTTTGATCATGGCTGCCACTTTATTAGGGCTATCGTGGATACTCCAAGTAAACTTTGCCGAAGGCACTCATTTCATTCATGCTCTGTGGGGCCTCTTAATTTTGGTTGGTGGCGGCATATCCAGTTATTTTATAGCTGCACAACTGACTGGCGCTTTCAGACTTTCTGAATTAAAGGCGGCCTTTAAGCGATAAGTTTGGAACAATTCAAAATGACCACATTCACTCCCCGCGTCTTTTCAGGAATGCAACCCACCGGCAATTTGCACCTCGGCAATTATCTGGGTGCCATGCTGAATTGGGTGAAAATGCAGGAAACCAATGAGTGCATTTATTGCGTTGTTGATATGCACGCCATCACTTTGTGGCAGGATCCTAAAGCCCTGCGACAGGCCATTCGCGATGTCACAGCTGCCTATCTGGCTTGTGGGCTTGATCCTAAGCGTTCGGTCATTTTTAATCAGAGCCAAGTTCCAGAACATGCTGAACTAGCGTGGATTTTCAACTGCGTGGCAAGGCTCGGTTGGTTGAACCGCATGACACAATTTAAAGATAAGGCAGGCAAAGACAAAGAAGCAGCCTCAGTCGGCCTTTACGTTTATCCCAATTTAATGGCGGCCGATATTTTGGCTTATAAGGCAACTCATGTGCCCGTGGGCGAAGACCAGAAGCAGCATTTGGAATTAGCACGCGACATTGCCGCTAAATTTAACAATGATTATGAAGTTGAATTTTTCCCGCAGCCAGAACCTTATATTGTGGGCACAGCAACGCGCGTGATGAGTTTGCGCGATGGCACCAAGAAAATGTCAAAGTCTGATCCTTCAGATTTATCGCGCATCAATTTGACAGACTCTGCTGATGATATTGCCAAGAAAATCAGGAAAGCCAAAACTGATATGGATGCATTGCCGTCTGAACCTGCGGGCCTCAAAGGCAGACCAGAAGCTGAAAATCTCGTCGGAATTTTTGCAGCTCTCAATGGCGGCAGCGTGCAAGATGTGCTGACGCAGTTTGGTGGCGGGCAGTTTTCCGGCCTTAAAAATGCGTTGGCTGATTTGGCTGTGGAAAAGCTGGCACCAATCGCATTAGAAACTAAGCGGCTCCAGTTAGATCAAACTTATATCGATCAGGTCTTGGCAGATGGTTCGGCGAGGGCGCGCACAATTGCTGCTCCCATCGTCAAAGAAGCACGTGAAATAGTCGGATTCTTGGTGTCGTAAGCTTGCCCTTTAAATTTGTGCTAAGATAGTCTATATATCCGAGCAGAGGACTCAACTATGTTTATTCAAACTGAAGCCACCCCAAATCCAGCCACTTTAAAGTTCATACCGGGCAAACCCGTTCTGCCTGGGTCAACCCGCGAATATAAAAAAGCGGCAGATGCGCTTGAATCCCCACTCGCTGAAAAGCTGTTCAGTGTCACGGGCGTCACGGGCGTATTTTTGGGTCATGATTTTATTACTGTCAGCAAAGGCACTGGCGAATGGCAACATTTAAAGCCAGCTATTTTGGGCCTGATCATGGATCATTATGTGTCCGGTGCTCCAGTTTTGACCGACGCGAACGTGGCAGAAATTTCGGGAGAAGAATTTTTTGAAGAAGAGCATTCTGAAATCGTGAAGACGATCAAAGATTTGCTAGACACCCGCGTGCGCCCCGCAGTGGCGCAAGACGGTGGCGACATCACTTTCAAAGGCTTTAAAGAAGGTATTGTGTATTTGAACATGAAAGGCTCTTGCGCGGGCTGCCCCAGTTCAACAGCAACTTTGAAGCATGGCATTGAAAACCTCATGCGCCATTTCGTGCCAGAAGTGACTGAAGTTCGCGCGGTCTAACGGTTTTCAAATTTAGCGGGCCGTTTTTCGAGGAAGGCACTCATGCCTTCTTTTTGGTCGTGAAGATCAAACATCGAATGAATCAGTTCGCGTTCTAATTTCAAGCCAGCACCAAGCGGAAGTTCGGCTGCCGCATTCACTGCTTGCTTTGCAGCTTTAATCACTGGGTGTGATTGGCCCGCAATTTTAGTGGCGACAGCCAATGCTTCATCCAACAGTTTTTCAGCTGGCACCACGCGCGAAACCAATCCACTGCGCTCAGCTTCAGCCGCGTCTATCATACGGCCTGTCAAAATCATTTCCATAGCTTTTGCTTTGCCCACAGCGCGCACCAAACGCTGCGTGCCGCCAGCCCCTGGTATAATTCCAAGACCGGTTTCAGGCAGGCTGAACTTCGCAGTCTCCGCCGCAATAATAATATCGCAGACCAAAGCATATTCGCAGCCTCCGCCCAAGGCAAAGCCGCTCACTGCCGCAACAAGGGGCTTGGTGATCGTGGAAATATGATCCCAGTCATACAAAAAATTTTCGGATTTCACTTGCGCAAACGTTTTATCTTTCATCTCGCGCACATCAGCGCCTGCAGCAAAAGCTTTTTCATTTCCAGTCAGAATGATGGCCCCAATGCTCGCGTCATTTTCAAATGCATCAAAGGCCAAATTCAATTCACCAATCATGGCGGCGTTCAAAGCATTCAGAGCCTTTGGCCGGTTCAACTGAATAAAACCAACTGCGCCCACGGTTGAAACAATGATGTTTTCATAAGTCATATGACAATCCTATTTCTGACACACAGCACAATAAAAAGTCGAACGCCCGGCTTGGGTAATACGCGCAATCTTACCGGAACATTTTACAGAATTGCAATCATCACCTTCGCGGTCATAGGCCGAAAAACGTTGTTGGTAAGAACCTTTCTCTCCATCAGCGCCGACAAAATCCTGCAAGGTAGAGCCGCCTGCAACAATGGCCTCCTCCAAAATCACTTTGATATGGCGTACCAAAAGATCAATGCGCGGATCGTATGATTTGACTTTCACTAAGCTTGCAGCCTTGCGTTTAGGCGAAAGACCAGCCCGGTGCAGCGCCTCACACACATAGATATTGCCAAGACCGGCCACCACCCGCTGATCGAGCAGGGCCGCTTTGAGCGGTGCGGTTTTACCGCGAAATTTTTCCGCCAAATGAGCACCTGACAATTCATTGCCCAGTGGTTCCACGCCGATGGCACTAAGCAACCTATGCTCATGCAGCTTTGAAGTTTCTGCGATGTCCATCATGCCAAAGCGCCGGGGGTCGCTGTAAACCAACCGCACCCCATTCTGAAGTGTAAACACCACATGATCATGCGGGCCATCTGCCTTTGCACCAGCGGCAGTTTCAAAATAAAACGCGCCTAAATTATCAGGGCCACCTTCCGGTTTCAGCACCGTAAAACGCCCCGTCATGCCCAAATGCACCATCAGGCTCACGCCAGTGCTGCATTCAATCAAAATATATTTGGCCCGGCGTGTAAGGTTGAGAACTGTGGCACCTTCAAGCTTGGCAGCAAAATCAGGTGGAAACGGAAACCGCAAATTTGGCCGTCGCAGATCCACATGGGTGATCGTTTGACCTTTGAGCACAGGCTCAAGGCCGCGTTTTACGGTCTCAACTTCGGGCAGTTCTGGCATGGTTAACCGTGTTAACGTGTCGCGCCACAGATTCAATAGAAGTCTTTGCCACATTGCCCTAAAGTGCAAGCCATGACGCAGAACAATGAAAATTCGGCCTTTGGTTTTCGCCAAGTGCCCACAGGTGAAAAACAGGGCTTAGTAAACGAGGTCTTCTCCAAGGCCGCCAGCCGCTATGACCAGATGAATGATTTAATGTCGTCAGGCCTACATAGGCTTTGGAAAGACGACATGATCACCATGTTGAACCCACCCAAAGGTGAGCGAGCTTTCAATGCCCTTGATGTGGCAGGTGGCACCGGCGATATCGCGTTTCGAATTCTGGATGCAGGCGGCATGAACACCCGTGTGACCGTGGCCGATATTTCACCTGAGATGGTGGGTGAAGGCCAAAAGCGCGGTGAACGTGAAAATCGTTCGGACCGATGTTCGTTCACTGTTGGCAATGCGGAAAGCCTAGCGTTTCCCGACAATCATTTTGACTCCTACACGATCGCCTTTGGCATTCGAAACGTCACCCACATTGACAAGGCATTGGCCGAAGCTTACCGCGTTTTAAAACCCGGCGGTCGATTTTTATGTTTAGAATTTTCGCACATGCAGTTGCCCTTGGCGCAGAAAATTTATGACGCTTATTCGTTCACTGTTATTCCAGCGGTCGGCAAAGTGGTGACAGGCGATGGCCAGCCTTATCGTTATCTGGTCGAAAGCATTCGCATGTTTCCAAAGCAGGAAGAATTTGCCGAAAAAATAAGAGCCGCTGGTTTCAGTAAAGTGAGCTACCGAAATTTGACAGGCGGTGTTGTTGCCATTCATTCAGGCTGGCGCATTTAATGGCCAATGTTCTCTCGAACATGGCGCGGTTGCTGCACGCAGGATTTGTGTTGGCGCGATACGACGCCTTGGTGCCACCAGAGCAACTGCAACAGGCGCCGTGGCCTGCGCGGTTGGTTCTTAAAGTTGCAAAACTCGGGCGCACGGAATCATTGGCGGGCGGCCAACATAATAATTTGACTGCAGCACTCACGAGGCTTGGCCCGAGCTATATCAAGCTCGGTCAATTTCTGGCCACACGGCCCGACGTGATTGGCGCCAAGCGCGCCTTTGAACTTAAAGTTCTGCAAGACCGCTTGCCTGCTTTTGCCGATGCTGAAGCCCGCGCCATAGTTGAGCGTGAACTTGGTAAACCTATCGCAGATCTTTTCTCAAACTTTGGTCCTGCCATTGCGGCGGCCTCCATTGCCCAAGTGCATAAAGCCACAACGCGTGAAGGCAAAACTGTTGCCGTAAAAATATTACGCCCAAATGTTGATGTGCGTTTTCGCAACGACATTGAAAGTTTTGGTTTTGCTGCGCGCATGGCTGAACGCCTCAGCAAAGAAGGCAAGCGCCTGCGCCCCACTTCAGCCGTAGACATGCTCGAAGCTTCCATGAAGTTGGAGTTGGACTTGCGCATGGAAGCATCAGCACTTTCTGAGATTGCCCAAAATTCAAAAGATGATCCAGGCTTTCGCGTGCCGCAAGTCGATTGGGAACGCAGTTCCAAGCGCGTGCTGACGACTGAATGGATCGACGGCACACCCATGGCCGATGTGCCCACACTGCGCGCCAAAGGTTACGATCTTATTGCACTGGGCAACACGGTTATTCAAAGTTTCCTGCGCCACGCGATCCGCGACGGTTTTTTCCACGCTGATATGCACCAAGGGAATTTGATTGTAGATCCGAAAGGCACTTTGGTGGCTTTGGATTTTGGCATTACTGGCAGGTTGAGCGAAGGTGACCGCGTGTTCCTCGCTGAAATTTTGTATGGTTTTATCACCCGCGACTATAGGCGAATTGCCCAAGTGCATTTTGATGCTGGTTACGTTCCAGACAGCCAAGATGTAAATAGTTTTGCCCAAGCATTACGAGCCATTGGTGAGCCGATTATGGGCTTGCCCGCCGATCAGATTTCCATGTCGCGCTTGTTGACGCAATTGTTCGAAGTGACTGAGCAATTCCAAATGCAAACACAACCGCAATTGTTGCTTTTGCAAAAAACCATGGTGGTCACCGAAGGTGTAGCCCGCACCCTGAATCCCAATCTTAATATTTGGTCAGCAGGCGAACCCGTGGTGCGCCATTGGATTGAACGAAAATTAGGGCCACTGGGCAAGATTGAACAAGCAGGCGGAAGTCTATTGTCGATTGCGCGTTTGGGTTTGAAAATACCAGACATCATTGATGATGCTCACCGCATTACGCGTAAACTTTCTGAGTTTGCAAGTGCGCCTCCGCCCAAGTCTTCACGCTGGCACACGCCCGCCTTGTTGGCAGTTGCAACGGCGCTGGTTGTGATTGCCCTTAAAATGGTGCTTAGATAGAGCATGCGTAAATCCATTCTTCTCATAATCGGGGGCGGCATTGCAGCTTATAAAAGCTTGGAGTTGATCCGACTTTTGAAGGGCCGTGGCATTGCCGTTCGCGCGATTATGACCAAGGCCGCAGAGGAATTTGTAACGCCTTTATCGGTGGCAAGTCTTTCTGGTGAAAAAGTACATTCAGAATTTTTCAATCTCACTGATGAAATTGAAATGGGTCATATTGAATTATCACGCTCTGCTGATCTTGTTGTTGTTGTGCCTGCCACTGCTGATCTGATGGCCAAAATGGCGCAAGGCTTGGCGGGTGATTTGGCTTCAACCACGTTGCTTGCCACCGATAAACCAGTGCTCATTGCGCCTGCCATGAATGTGCGGATGTGGCTGCACGCTGCAACACAACGCAACTTGGCCACACTGAAGACTGACGGCATTCATGTGATAGGTCCCAATGAAGGTGACATGGCCTGCGGCGAATTTGGCCCCGGTCGCATGGCTGAACCTGTTGAAATCTTAGCTGCTATTGAAGCATTGCTTCAACCCAAACTGCTAGCAGGCAAAAAAATCTTAATCACTGCTGGCCCCACCCGTGAAGCCATTGACCCGGTGCGCTACATTTCAAATCATTCATCTGGCAAACAAGGGTATGCTTTGGCCGAAGCCGCCGCCAAAGCTGGCGCAGACGTGACACTGATTTCAGGCCCCGTGTCATTGCCAAAACCATTTGGTGTGAAAATAGTTGATGTCAAAACTGCTGATGAAATGTTGGTTGCTTGTGTAAAATCATTACCAGTTGACGCGGCTATTTTTGCTGCTGCTGTGGCAGATTGGAAAGTGGCTTCGCCTGCGCCGCAAAAAATTAAAAAAGATAAATCAGGCGTAACTCCAACTCTGTCTTTCGCTGAAAACCCCGATATTTTGCAAACCATTTCCAAAGACAAATTGCGCCCGCCAGTGGTCGTTGGGTTTGCTGCCGAAACTGAAAACGTGATCGAAAACGCCCAAGCTAAATTGGCGAAGAAAGCCTGTGATCTGATCGTTGCCAATGATGTGAGTGAAGGCGTGTTTGGCACTGATAAAAATACGGTGCATGTGGTTTCAAAGGCTGGCGTAGAGACCTGGCCACAGCTATCGAAAGCCGAGGTCGCAACGCGAATTATTGCTCATCTTGCGAGCCTGCTGAAATGAAAGTCGAAATCATGCGGCTTGCGCACGGGGCAGATTTGCCTTTGCCAAGTTATGCAACTGCGGGCGCAGCGGGATTAGATTTACGCAGTGCTGAGGCACTGACGATAAAACCAAATTCACGAGCACTGGTTGCCACTGGAATTGCCATTGCCCTTCCAGAAAATTACGAAGCGCAAGTGCGCCCGCGCTCTGGCCTTGCGGTGAAGTTTGGCGTGACTGTCTTGAATTCACCGGGCACCATTGATTGTGATTATCGCGGTGAAATCAAAGTGCCGCTGATCAATCATGGCACGGAAGATTTTGTGATCGCGCGGGGTGAACGCATCGCGCAGATGGTGATTGCACCAGTCGTGCAGGTAGACCTACATGAAGTGACAGTGCTAGATGAAACACCTCGAGGCGCGGGCGGTTTTGGCTCGTCGGGAAAAACCTGATGGCACTTTCATCGGAAGAAATTGAAAGGTATGCCCGCCATTTGGTGTTGCCAGAAGTGGGCGGCCCCGGTCAAAACAAGCTGAAAGCTGCACGGGTTCTGGTGATCGGTGCCGGAGGATTGGGCGCACCTCTGCTTTTATATTTGGCCGCAGCAGGTGTTGGACATATTGGAATCTGTGACCACGACACGGTGAGCCTTTCGAATTTGCAGCGCCAAGTCATCCACACCACGCCTAACATCGGCAAAGCAAAAACCCAAAGTGCGGCCGAAATGATTGAAGCCATCAACCCGCATGTTGAAGTAATCCAACATCAGGCGCGCATCACCTCGGAAAATGCGCTTGAGCTCATCAACCAATTTGATGTAGTGGCCGATGCCTGCGATAATTTCAACACGCGCTTTCTTATGGCTGATGCGTGTTACTTTGCCAAAAAACCATTGGTCTCTGCTGCTGTCGGTCAGTTCGATGGACAAATTTCCACCTACAAACCTTACTTGAAAAATCCCAACGGCGAACCCTATCCCACCTACCGCTGTTTCATTGGCGACCTGCCCGAGCGCGGTCTTTTTCCGGCCTGTGAGGAGGTCGGAATTTTGGGCGCATTGCCCGGCATCATTGGTTCAATACAAGCCATGGAAGTGCTCAAAGAAATTTTAGAAATCGGTGACAGTCTGGCCGGTCGCATTTTGATGTATGATGCATTGGCCGCGCGGTTTTTTGAAACTAAACTGAGCTGGAATCCTGATAATCCACTCACTGGAAATCA
Source organism: Hyphomicrobiales bacterium (assembly GCA_031418535.1). Classification (GTDB taxonomy): domain Bacteria; phylum Pseudomonadota; class Alphaproteobacteria; order Rhizobiales; family Aestuariivirgaceae; genus Aestuariivirga. The sequence goes on from JANOXS010000014.1 coordinate 32,080, forward strand.
CCCGACTGTTACCTCCATAAGCGCTACGAACTACAGCTCATAAAAATTAGTTTTAAAACTGAAACCGCTCAGTGTTTGCAATCTCTGGTGGCTGTCTTACACAACTTAAATTTTGAGAAACTTTTTCTGGACAGAAAATTTAGCTTATGTAATCTTCAACTTCAACGAGTGGGGGCTTAGTTGACGGGGGCATAATGTTCGGCATTCCAGAGAGATGGCTTTTCAAAAAAGCCAGGCACCAGCTTGGTATCAACTTACCATTTTCAGGGCTCATTGATGTGGCGGAAAATTCGATCCTTTCCAGTGGCCGTATCAACAAGTGAATACTGCAAGTATCGACGATATTTATGAAAGCGCATTCATAACTGAAGGTTGGCCGAATGTGCTTGAACTACTTGCTAAGACCACCGGTGCTGTGGGCGGCGGCATTTTTATGTTGAATGGCGATTTGGAAAATTGGACTGCTTCGCCCGCACTGGCTGATACAATGTCTGCCTTTGTGAAGGGTGGTATTTTAAAAAAAATGGGACAACCCGCGCGGGTTGACGTTTCAGGTCAGCACGGTTTTGTAACAGAACGTGATATCTTTACACTCGAAGAGCTGGACCATCATCCGCTGTACCGTGATTTCTTGCGTCCTCGCGGGCTTGGTTGGTCCGCACGCACCTCCGTGAGGTTGCCGACGGGCGATAGCATTATCTTAACAACTGAAAGGGCTCAAAATGATGGTCCTGTTCCGTCAGAGGCCGTAGATGCCATTAATACGTTGCGGCCACATTTAGCGCGTGCGGCTTTTATTTCAGCGCGGATGCGTTTGGAAACCGCCAAAACGGCTGCAAAAACATTGGCGCTGCTTGGATTACCCGCGCTCGTTCTAAGTCAAAATGGGCGGGTCCTCGCTGTCAACCATCTTGTTGAAGCTTTGCAGGACGTGATCATCTTTCGCGCTCAAGACCGGGTAACACTAACGGATGCGCGCGCTGATCATCTGTTCAAACAGGCCATTGAAAATACCGGGCGAGACGCCTTAGCGGCTCCCCTTTCATTCTCGGCCTGCGACCGTGAAGGTGCTGCAAAACTAGTTGCCCATGTGATTCCAGTGTGCGGCCAAACCCGCGATATTTTTGCCAGCTGCTCGGCCGTGTTGATATTAACTCCCGTGACGTCGACCTGCATGCCATCAGTTGACTTGGTGCAATCCCTGTTTGATTTAACCCCGGCCGAAGCCAGAGTGGCGCGTTCAATTGCCCATGGCGATACTGTTGAAGATATTGCATCAACACATTCAGTCTCCGTCCACACCGTGCGTGCCCAAATGCGCGGCGTAATGGAAAAAACCGGATGCAGCCGTCAAGTTGAAGTCGCTAATCTTTTAAGCGGAATTTCTGTCATACGGACTTAGTCGAATAATAATTTGATCATCTAGTCAATATTGATGATGCGGCACATTTCAAACTTTCACAGAGTGTAAAATTAAGAACCGATTCTCATGCGGTTCATATGGGAGTTCGGCATGTTCAAAACCACCTTGCGCCTTTTGGCCTGTATCGGAATGTTTGCAGCTGCAAGCGCCTTTGCCGAAGAACCACCAATTCTCAACGCAGGTGATGCCGTGATCACAGGCTTTTCGGGCGTGGTTCAGGCCATTCCTCCCGATGATGTGCCGCCCACATGGGTCAATCTTGATGAAACCTTGATCAATCTTGATGGTATATCCGCGCGCATCAATTCATTGGCGGCTCCCGGCCATGTTTGGGATGCGCGGGTGTGGCCGGCCAATCTGGTGCGCGAATTCAAGGCGCGCGAGATTGGTCAGGTTTTTGGCGTCACTCTTGATGACGCGAAGGAACCCAATATCTATGTGACAGCCACATCAACTTATGGGCTTCATATTGTAACCCCCGATGCTGATAATGATGGCAAGCCTGAGCGGGTGAAATTGGGCCAAAAGACTGCAAGCTGGATGGACGGCATGTGGGGCACACCCGATGCAAATGACCCCGCGGGCAGCATTGGGGGTGCAGGCTCAATCTGGAAAATCGATGGCAAGACAGCTGAGATTTCGCTCTTTGCCAATGTCACTTTTAAAGGCCGTGCCAATTCTGGCGCTGCGCTTGGCAACATCACTTACGCAGCCGATTTCAAGCAACTTTTCGTGTCTGATCTTTCAACCGGCATGATCCACCGTTTTAATATGGATGGCACCGAAGCCGAGACTTTCGATCATGGTGTGACGGGCCGAACTGCTGCCAATCTGCCCGCTGTGGCCTATGACCCAACAGGTGTTCTCGATATCACCAAGAAAGATTTTGATTCGGAGGATCCTGAAACATGGGGCTTCACGGATGCGGATCGCCGCGTTTATGCGCTAGCTTTTCATGACGGTCGTTTGTTCTATTCAGTCGTCGGCGGCAGCCAGATTTGGTCGGTGGGCTTTGATAAGGACACCGGCAAATTTTTGAGTGAAGTCCAATGGGAAATTGACGTTCCCAAAAAACCCAAAAACCTTGCCGTCACAGATATTGTCTTCACCCATAAGGGCGCCATGATCTTGGCCCAGCGCGGCGAAATTCAATCAACTTATGATTACGGCAATTTTGCCGATACTGGAAAATCTCGCACCTATCGCTATTGGCTGGAAAGCCCGAAGGACGATCCAGATACGCCAAGCCGTTGGATCGCAGAACATGAAGAATATGCCGTTGGTTTTGGTGACCAGAACCGCGCCACTGATGGCGGCTTAGCCTTGAATTATGGTTATGACCAACAAGGCTATATTGATCCCACCCAATGTGAAGCAACATTGTGGACCACTGGCGATAATTTACGTTTCACGGAAGATCCCGAGCTTGTAAAAGCCCTCATCCCCGGCGGGCCTTTAACCATTGATGGCTTACAAGGCATTCCCGCAGGCCCCGTCAACCAAGACCCGCCGAAGAAAAATAATCAGCCGCCTTGGGCGAGCTACATGGTGGATGTTGATCCAGCCAATACAGATCAAGACTCAATCACAGACGATCCGAAACAATATAGCGACATCACAACCACAGGCTGGATGGGTGATCTGGCGATTTATCACCCTTGCGCAGGCGGCGGTGGTGGAGCGGAAAATTATTACGGTGGCGCAGGCTATCCATGGTCTTACCCTCCCTACACCGAGACCGCTGACGGCGGCGGAGGCGGTGGTGGCGGCGGCGGCGACGGCTGCACGCCGGGCGTGGAATGCCCACCTCAAGCTTGCATCATTCCTCGCGGCGATTTTGTCTGCGACGAGAAAACCGGGACATGGAGCTTCCAACTGGGTGTTGATCTGCTCAACGGCTTGAAAGCCGACACAATCAAGATCACCTCCACAAGCTCCGGCATTTCTGTGGCCAATGGCCCGGTGATCACCATGGGCAACCCTTCAACACCGCTCAATATGGGCGGCACGCTGAATGGCCAATTGATTAACATCGGTCTTTGCCTGTTTGATAAGGCTGCGGCTGATTCAGGCAAGCCCTTCGATTGCTGCAAAACCACCATCAGTGTTCAAGCCCCCTCCAAAATCTGCGTGAAGAAGTGAGAGCCATGAAAAACATTTTCAAAAAAGCAGTTCTTGGTTTCTCTCTTTTGTTGGCTGTCGCGATGGGAGCAAAAGCACAAGCAGAATCAATCTGTAACAAATTTGATCCCTTGCCCTCGCCTTTGAGTTCGCAGTGGATTCCATGCCCAACGGCTCCAAATGTAGCCGTGAGCACAAGCAATGTTGATTCAATTGGTGGGGCCACAGATTACTATCTTAAAACTGTAGATGAAAGCAATGCATCCGCGGTCTGTACGGCACCAACAAATCCAATGTTAGGTGATTGGTCAAAATTTGGAAAATGCTCAGAATTCTGTTTTGATGCGCAAGCATTTGACAATTACGACAGCACTCTAAGGACGATGCAGATCAATATATTCAGTGGAACCAAGTATTTTTCTTTTGTATTTAATAAGCCAGCAGATTTGATGTCTGCCGATCACAAATGGCATCATTTCTGTGTTCCTATTCATACAATCGCTGGCAGTGACCCCTTACCGTCAACCGGACAAGGCATATGGGCTCCAGGAGCAGGTACTGTGGCAGGTGACTGGAACTCAGTGCTTTCCAACGTTACCCAAATCGCATTGCCTGTTGATTTGACCGCCAACGCTTCGGAAGTCATGGGATATGACAACTTGTGCCTTAATGGTGGAACTTGTGGCAATGATGCCGTCCTAAAAACTTTCACCAAAACAGCCAAGCGCGACTGCGATAAAATTACCTACACAATTCATGTTGATGTTGTGAGCGATGGTGCTGCACCTTTGCCTATTACGATATCTGACAATTGGCCTGTCGGCGTTCTACCAGCAACCTCAGTATCGATTAGTGGCACCCCAGCAGTTACTGCGACGACCAATCTTTCGGCAACAGGCTGGACAATGACTTTTTCAACTGCTTCAGGTACGGGTTCAGTTAACGGCAGTTATGACATTATTTTTAAGACGCAGATTGATCCTGCCGCCTTAACCGGGGGTGATTTCAAAATTACTAATCAGGCAAGTATTTCGCTTGGCTATAACGGACAGCCCAGCAAGTCTGATGATCCTAGCGTTTCAGGTCAGACTGACCAAACGACAATCACAGTGCCTGCCAAAGAAGTAAAAGATTGCAAAAACCCCCCACCCCCATCCTGCCTCAGCGGCAAGGCTGAGGTGACGTGTGGCAAGATTCCGGGCACTTATAATATTATCATTCATCCAAATGGGGTTGGCGGTGTTATCCCAACGTCCGTCACCATCACGCCGATCACGCCCGGCATCACGCTCTCACCTGCCCAATTGAATTACCCTGTTATTGGGGGTCAAGTTCAGGTGACGGTTGTTGGCGCAACGCTTGGTCAAGTGATTGAATTTGATGTGTCTGGCACCACCGCCGGAGGTGGGTCTGCATCCGGCTCTGATCTCTGCTGCAATGGCATAATCAAAATTGAAATTCCTCGCGACTTGCCGTGCAAAGATTTGATCCCCGTCGATTTGGCAATCAAGAAAACTGGCGGCACATCACCCGCCCCTGGAGTTCCTGATTATGCGTTCCATTTGGCCATCACCAATGAAGGCCCGGCCTACACAGCTGCCATCGGCATGTTAACGGTGACAGATGTCGTGCCCGCTGGCATGAAGTTCACCACTGTCACACCACCCGCTGGTTGGTCATGCAGCCCGAACACCAATGTTCCCGCTGGCACCACCATCACCTGCCACAATACCATCGTGATGAATCTGCCTGCTGGCCCGGGTGCTGCCCTTGGAACAATCAATATTGCAGCACTCGCACTTGGCAACATGCCGTTTCCTGATTTCACCAATTGCTCTGATGTGGCACTTGAACCCGCTTCTGGGGCAACTGACTCCGTTCCGCCGAACAACCACAGCTGCGTTACGGTTTCGAAAAAACCTAAGACTCATGTGGAAATCCAAAAAACCTGTGAGCCTGCGAAACTCGGAAAAGGCGATGTGGTTGCCCCGAAATGGCAAGCCATCTGCCATATTAAAGTGACCACCACAGGTGTGATCACCCAACCGATCAGCATATCTGAAAGCTTCAATGGCACAGGCTCGGTGAACTATGTGTCATCGACGGATCCATGGGCCTGTTCACCATCGTCCTCGACGATGCCAATACCGCTGAACTGCACATTGCCGGCCAACACTTTGACTGGGCCAACCAATGTGTCGATCATTGATGTGAAGGTTACATTCCCCAATATGCCGCCGATCAAACCGATCACCAACTGTGCCTCTGGCACCTACAACCACCACAGCATTGATCCTTCTTGTGTGCCAATAATCGTGGAGCAAAAAAGCACAATCAAGATCAACAAAATCTGTGACCCCGTTACCGAGGTTGTTGGTGCGATCAATCACTTTGAAGCAAAGTGTCACATCACAGTGACCACGACCGGGCCTCAATCTGGTGCAATTGTCGTGAGTGAAGCGATGACGAATGGCGCTGTGATTTCTGCCACAGCGCCAGCGCCATGGGCTTGCACAACAGCCAATTGCAACATCAATGGCAGCTTGCTCAACCAGACATCTTCAACATCAGTGATTGATGTTGTGGTGAAAATCAATCAAGGCGAAACCAAAGCGCGTAACTGCGCTAGACTTTCGCAAACGGGTGGCAACCCCATTGAATCCTGTGCCGATATTGTAACTGATCCGAAAACAGGAACACTCACCGTTGTGAAAAATGCCTTCGATTATTTTGGTAAACATATCACAACAGTAAACTTCCCAGCCAATGTCACCTGTGGTGCCGTGGTCACGCCAATCACTGTGGCTGATGGCACGCCTTATGTTCAATCTGGAATTCCACTTGGCACAAACTGCACAGTTGTTGAGCAGTTTACAAATCCACCCACGGGTGCTTGTCCTCAAGGACAGAACACGGGTTGGGTTACAACCTATAATCCCAACACGCCCGTCGTCATAACTGCAACAGGCGCAACCATCACCATCACCAACAAAGTTGTTTGTGAAGGCGCTGTGCCACGTGACATGTTTGTGAAGAAAGTTGTGGTTAATCATGCACCGCTGCCTTTGACAGGCATGGTCTACGACATCACCTCGCAATGCACCAACACCACCCAACCTACAGGCTTTGCGCACTTCGCAGATGGCCAGACTGTTCTGTTCCATCACTATGAAGTTGGCATGACTTGCAATTTGTCGGAAGTGATACCGACACCGACAACAGCATGCGGCAAAGACACGCCCGTGTGGACGACGACTTACTCGCAAGCAAATCCAGTTGTGTTGTCTCCAAATGGCGAGACAATAACTGTCACCAACACGTTGGATTGTAAGCGTGTTGATACCCCGATCGACAGCCAGCTCTATGTGAAAAAAGTTGTCGTCAATCATGCGCCTGGTTCAGTGGCTGGCTTGCAGTTCTGGATCGAGGATAATTGCAACTCAAACCAAAACCACGGTCAAGCCTATCTCAAGGATGGCGATGTGGTTCACTACAAGCTTTATGAAGCTGGCGTGTCTTGCCAGATTTATGAAAACAATTATCCACCTACAACCGCTTGCGGAGCCGACACCCCAGTGTGGTCGACAACCTATTCTCCGTCGCAGACTGTTGCTCTCCAGCCCAATGGTGAAACTGTGACTGTCACTAACACGCTGGATTGCAAACCAGTTGTCACTCCTGTTGATGGCAACCCGATCAAGGTGAAGAAAGTTGTAATCAACAATGCACCGCTGCCAATTGATCCAAGCTTGCAGTTCCCGATCACAGTCACCTGTGTGAAAGGCAATAACGGCGAAGTGCTTGACAATGATGCAACACACACTGTTGCCGATGGTCAGACAGTTGACTACTTGCCCTACGCCGCTGGCTTCAGCTGCTCGGCCCATGAAGGCGCCATTCCGCAAACCAATGCCTGTGGAAAGCAAACCCCTGTCTGGACGACCACCTATGCCACGCAACCTGTTGCGATGACACCAGCTGGTGAAACCATCACAGTCACCAACACATTGAATTGCGAGCAAACCCCAGTGCCAACTATTGCGGGGTTCTACATAAAAAAGCTGGCTTACTATAATGGGGTGCCAATCTTGGATATACCATTTAAATTTTCACATAAATGCGGTTCGGTTATTTGGTATCAAGGGATCTCCCACGGTGGATCAACTGGAGACAACAATTTCCCTGTAGGCTCAACCTGTTCCACAACAGAAGGTACGCTTCCGACCACCACAATTTGCCCCCCCGATCAAGCAGCCCATTGGACAACAACTTACTCACCTTCTCAGTCCCTGGTTTTGACGTCTGCGGGCGCAACAATAACTGTTACGAATATTCTTGAATGCAGACCTAAAATCAACATTGACAAAACTTTGAAATGTGACACGAAAACAAGCAAGCTTGCAGGTCAAGCCTGCCGCTGCACAATCCAAGGCATGGTTCCGGTTTCTAAAACTGCCTGCGCTTGCCAAGATGGTTCAACATTGCATGGCGGTGTTTGCCGCAAGGATCCACCCCCTCCACCCGTATGCAGAAACGGCACGCATCTTGAAGGCAAACAGTGCGTCGAAAACGCTGTGAATTGCCGGCCACCATCGCTGCGCAATCCAAACACCAACACATGTTTCGTGCCGCCACCCAAATGCGGGCCGGGCACTCATCTGGTTGGCAAGCGCTGTGTGCCCAATGACGTGATTTGCCGCGCACCTTCAAAGCGCAATCCAAAGACCAACACCTGTGTTGTGCCTGAACAAAAATGCGAACCCGGAACGCATAAGCAAGGTCGTAATTGTGTGCCAGATCAGAGGAAATGTGGGCGCGGAGAAATCAGTGTGAAGGGGCGTTGCATTTCAATTCCCCGCTGCGCCTTCCCTGAAATTCCAGTCCCGGGAACCGGCATCTGCATCAACCCATTCGGGGGAGGAGGCGGCCCCAAGAACACGGATGGTGTGCCCCCAAGGCCGTGAGTATTGAAAGGAGCATCTGCGTGAAATTTAAGGTGAGTTTAACCCCAAGGGCCATGAAATTACGAACTAAGAAAAGCGATGGTTCTTTCACTCATCAACTTTCTGGCTGCAGTCTGGCTGGTGATGGTTTGGAAATTTCACTATAGAGATCGTTGCGCCTGTCACGGAACACGCCCCACGCCCGCCGCAATTTAGCTATGGCCTGCATATCAAAACTTGCCGTAATAACACCTTCCGTCACCCGGTCTGCTTCTGCAACTTTGGCGCCGGTGTGATCGGCAATAAATGATGAGCCATAAAAAACCATGGAGTCATTTCTGCCTTTTTCGATGCCAACCCGGTTTGAAGCTATCAGTGGTGTAATGTTGACCCCGGCATGGCCTTGCATAACGCGTTGCCAATGATCTCGAGAATCCCAAGCAGGGTCGGATGGCTCAGAACCAATGGCCGTGGGATAAATTAAAATTTCGGCTCCTTGCAAAACCATGCAGCGCGCCGCTTCAGGAAACCACTGGTCCCAGCAAATGCCAGCGCCAACTTTGCCAATGGCCGTGTCATGCACCACACAGCCAGTGTCGCCGTCTGCGAAATAGAATTTCTCGCTATAGCCCGGCGCATTAGGAATATGGCTCTTGCGGTAAAGCCCCAGAACTTTGCCATCGGCATTGATCATAGAAAGCGAATTGAAGCGACGGCTTCCATCTTCCTCGTAGAATGACACGGGCAACACCACGCCCAGCTCTTTTGCTAAGCTGGAGAAGCGGGCAATTGTGCTGTTGCCTTTAAAGGGCTTGGCCCGGCTTTTGTGGGCCTCGTCAATATCAATACAGAAATAAGGCCCTTCAAAGAGTTCCTGCAACACGACAAGTTTGGCCCCACGCTGTGCGGCTTGGCGCACATGCAGTTCCAATTTGTCGAGATTGGCACTCACATCATCACTGCAAGCGATCTGAACGGCGCCGACGACTAATGGATTCATTTTAGACCTCAATTTTTCGCGCGTGGTTGCTGCTGGGTTGCACAATGTATTCCGCCACCAGCTTCGCCAATGGCATCAGTATTCAGGCTAACAATTTCGCGGCCTGGGTAGAGTTGACTTAAAATGCGAGCTGCTTCGCCGTCAGCCTTATCATCGCCGAATTCAGCACAAATTACAGCACCATTGCAAACATAGTAATTGGCATAGCTGTTCACAAAATCAGGTGCACGGGATCGGATATTTACAGGTTCGGGCACCACAACAATCTCCAGTTTGCGCCCTTCTGCGTCAGTGGCTTTTTTCAATATCTCGTAAGTTTCAAATGCTGCTCCAGACCAAGGATCACCAGCAATAATTTTCTCCGGCAATTGGATCATCAACAGTCCCGATTTTACGTAGCGGGCCAGTGCATCAATATGAAAATCGGTGATATCCGCACCGACAACTCCGGGAGCCCAAATAATTTGAGTTGCTCCCAAAGCGTCAAGCAGCAGCTTTTCGACTTCAATCTGCGAACCTGCATTTCGATTGGGATTGATCCAGCTGCTCTTATGAGCGAGCAAAGTACCAGCGCCGTCAGTTTCAACAGCACCGCCTTCACCTTGGATGCCATTTTCAAAACATCTAAGTTCTAAGTGAGTTGCCACACGGCGCGCCACTTGCGCGTCATCCCCGTGCTCTTGCTTTTCGCCCCATCCATTAAAACCCAATTCACTGGCCGCAAGTTCGCCTGCGTCATTCACTACAAAAGTTGGTCCACTATCGCGGGCCCACAAGTCTTGAACTTGAACGGGCCAAA
>JANOXS010000015.1:0-27700 GCA_031418535.1 Hyphomicrobiales bacterium
ATTCGGGTTGGGCGGCGGCGGGCATTGGATTCACACTGGCCAACACTGCACTTATTATCACAGGCGCATTGGTGGGTTCATCAGGTGCCATCCTGTCTTATATCATGTGCAAAGGCATGAACCGCTCGTTTATATCGGTTATTTTAGGTGGCTTTGGAGGCGCAACGGCTGGTCCTGCCGCCGCAGGTGAAACCAAGCCCGTAAAGCAAGGTTCAGCAGAAGATGCGGCCTTTATGATGAAAAATGCGGGTAGCGTTATTATCGTGCCGGGTTACGGCATGGCGGTTGCTCAAGCCCAACATGCTTTGCGTGAAATGGCTGATCATTTGAAGGCCTCGGGTGTGACCGTGAAATACGCCATCCACCCGGTGGCGGGCCGTATGCCTGGCCACATGAATGTGCTGCTGGCCGAAGCCAATGTGCCTTATGATGAAGTGTTCGAGCTGGAAGACATCAACAGCGAATTTGCGCAGGCCGATATTGCTTTCGTTATTGGCGCCAATGACGTGACCAACCCTTCGGCAAAGGACGATCCCACTTCGCCCATATACGGAATGCCCGTTCTAGAAGTGTGGAAAGCCAAAACTGTGATGTTCATCAAGCGCGGCATGGCAAGCGGTTATGCTGGCGTCGATAACCCACTATTCTGGCGCGACAACACGCTCATGCTGTTCGGCGATGCGAAGAAAATGACGGAAGAGATTAATAAGGGGATGGGTTAAAGCGAAATGACAGCTTATTTAGTAAATCCATACTTCTTAGCTACTCGCTTAATTTGTATGCAACGTGCAGTGCGCTGCGACGCGCTCAAACTTTCGAATTGAAACTTGCTCCCCATCGTCATTGTCTCGAGCATTGACGAAAATCCCATGTCACGTTCGTCAATGTGATTCACAATAAAATTTTCAATCTCTTTCTGATCATACGTCAAACCGCATGGCTCTTCTGAAGCTAAAACACTTCCGAGTTCGATGGCAATTTGGGTTGAATCTTTTGCCGCGAAAGCGGTGCTCGGACTCAATATTGTATTGAAAATCAATAAGGCCAAAAGCTTAGTCAACTTCATTCAGTCCTCTGCTCAACTGAAATCATTTTACCTCGGGTCGCTAGCGCTAAAACGCCAAGTATAAGGTCTCCCACTAACCAAAGTCCGACTACCATACTTAGCCCGAGCGTAACTCCTATGGCTCCACCGACCTGTCGTGCTGTATTGGATTCGTTTGCCACCTGTCCTCCAACTGAAAACAATCCACCGAAGAACCAAATGGCCATCAGTATATTAAAAAGCACAAAACCCCATTTAAACAATTTTCCGAATATGCCACGTTTGCGAATGTGTGTTGTCACGACCTTCGTCATTGGAATTCCCTCGATTTATTATTAATGGGTAGGATTGCATTACTTCGTTTGGCTGTAAATAACATACTTAAAAACCGTCACCCCTGCGAAGGCTGCGGTCCAGCTATATTTGACATCAAGGATTTGGGCTAAATGGATTCCCGCCTTCGCGGGAATGACAGTTAGGTGGGGTGGTTGTGTAATGGTTAAAGCGAACCCAAAAACGCGCCAAGTCGAGCAGTAAATTGTTTTCAATTACTGAACTTGAACTAAGAGACCTCATCCGCCCTTCGGCCACCTTCTCCAAAGGAGAAGGGTGAATTCAAATGCTGAGCTATTATTATTTTGTCCTTCTCCTTTGGAGAAGGTGGCCGAAGGCCGGATGAGGTTCCTTTTTAGAGCTTGCACTTTCCCCTCTCCCCATTCGCCATTTAATCGTCTAGATTGATTTGCAACGTGCACGTTAGATGCGTTTTGGGGATAAAGGCTGGAAAATGGCACAAGAGGCGATTATTGTTGAGAAACCCCATGTGAAGATTGTTCATATGCTGGTGTTTGTGCTGGTGGTGGCGGTGATTGGGGCTGTGCTGTTCCCCACAATCAAATCGGCGTTCATGGCAAATCCCGGCTTAAATGGGTTGATAGTGTTTACGCTTTTGTTGGGCACACTGTTGGCGTTTCGAATGGTGTGGCGGCTTATTCCGGAAGTGAACTGGCTGAACGAATTTAAAGTGGGGCAGGGCAACGAACAGGAACCGCCGCAACTTCTGGCGCCAATGTCGACAATTTTGGGCGATGCTTCGGGGCGCACTGTGTTGTCGCCGCAGACAATGCGCTCGCTGTTGGATTCTTTGGCGTCACGCTTGGACGAGTCGCGGGATCTTCTGCGCTATCTGATTGGCCTGTTGATTTTCCTTGGATTGCTCGGAACTTTTTGGGGCTTGCTCAACACGGTGCAATCCGTAGGCGAAGCCATCAAGAATTTGGATGTGGGATCCACACAATCAGCGCAAGTGTTTGAAGAATTGAAACGTGGTTTGCAAAAACCGCTCGAAGGCATGGGACTTTCGTTTTCATCATCGTTGTTTGGGTTAGCAGGTTCCTTGATCTTAGGCTTTTTGGATTTGAATGCTGGCCAAGCGCAGAATCGATTTTATCATAATCTGGAAGATTGGCTTTCAACGATCACGGACGTGCAGGCAGGAGATGGCGGCGGTTCGATGATGCCTGCCTTCTTGCGCATTGATTTGCAAAATTTGCAAAAATCATTTGAGAAATTCGGGGCGCAATTGGAAGGTGGGCGGGGCCCATCTCATGCGGCTGCACTTGGTGATGAAAACGCCACCGAACAATTGGCCGATGCCGTTGCCAATCTGGTGCAGCAAATGCGCGAAGAACAGAAAATGGTTCGGCAATGGATTCAATCGCAACAAGTGCAGCAGAGTGAAATTCAACGCTTATTGATCCGCAACACTGGCAAAGGGCGTGGCGAATAATGGCTCTTTCGCGCCGCCGCAGAAATGAAGATGCGCCTTATTGGCCGGGCTTTGTGGATGCTATGGCGCAGCTGTTGCTGGTTATTATATTTTTGCTTTCGGTTTTTATGATTGCGCAGTTTTTGCTGGCGCGGCAAATTTCTGGGCAAGATTCTGTTCTCGGACAATTGAAATCACAAATTTCTGAACTCACGCAATTGTTGGCGCTGGAAAAATCCAGTAAGGCAGAATCAGATGCGCAACTTCTAGCGTTGACCGACGATCTCAATGCCCAAAAAATAAAGGCGGCGGATTTGCTTGCCAGCTTGCAGGCTGAAAACAGCAAGGGCACTTCAGCAGGATCGGCCATCACAGGTTTGCAAACGGCTTTGGATGACGAGAAGAAATTATCATCCGATGCGTTGGCAAAAGTAGAATTGCTCAACCAGCAAATTGCAGCCATGCGCCGGCAGCTTTCGCAGATTTCCGCATTGCTAGATGAAAGTGAACAGCGCAACCGTGGCTCTGAAACGCAAATTGCAGATTTGGGACGCAGACTTAACACGGCCTTGGCGCAGAAAGTTCAAGAGCTTTCGAAGTTTCGCTCTGAATTTTTTGGGCGCTTACGGCAAATTTTGTCGCAACGTTCCGACATTCTTGTTGTCGGTGACCGCTTTGTGTTTCAAGCTGAAGTTTTATTTCCGAAGGGCAATGCCGATCTCAATCCGGCGGGCCAAGCTGAGATGTTAAAACTCGCTGATGCGATTAAGCAATTGGAAAGCGAAATTCCATCTGATATTGCGTGGGTCTTGCGCGTGGATGGCCACACTGACACTGATCAGTTAAGTGGCGCTTCATTTCAATCAAACTGGGAACTTTCGGCCGCACGGGCCATATCAGTTGTGAAATATCTGGCCGCCCAAGGGGTTAATCCGCAGCATTTGGTGGCAGCCGGATTTGGTGAGTTTCAACCGTTGGCGCCGGGCAACACTGAAGAGGCCAAATCTGAAAATCGCCGCATTGAACTCAAACTTACTGAGCGCTAATTATTCGGCGTTGATCAATGGGCAGTGAATTGAAGTTTCGCCAATTTTGCATAAAGCGGGCTTTTTTTCATAAGTTGCGCATGGGTGCCGATGCCCACAATTTTTCCGTGTTCAACAACAATGATGCGGTCTGCCCCGCGCACAGTGGCCAGCCTATGAGCGATCACCAAAGTGGTGCGGCCTTTGGTTAGCGTTTCCAAAGCTTCTTGGATGAGAGATTCACTTTCGGCATCGAGAGCGCTGGTGGCTTCATCCAACAACAGCACTGGCGCATTGCGCAAAATGGCACGCGCTATGGCTAAGCGTTGGCGCTGCCCACCAGATAGAGTTACACCACGCTCACCCAATAAGGTTTCATATTTTAGTGGCAGCCTTTCGGCAAATTCAGCGACGCGAGCGGCTTTTGCGGCGGCTATAACATCAGCATCAGATGCAAGCGGGCGGCCCAACTTTATGTTCTCAGCAATAGTGCCAGAAAAAATTGTCGGGTCTTGCGGCACAGTCGCAATGTTCCTGCGCAGTTCTTCCAAATCTAAATTTGCAATGTTTTCACGATCAAAGGTGATCTCACCATGTTGAGGATCTTGGAAACGTTGCAGCAACGTGAACAACGTGGTTTTTCCGGCACCCGATGGTCCAACAATGGCGATCACTTCACCAGGTTCTGCAACAAAGGATATGTCTTGCAAGACTTTTGCTTCAGGACGCGACGGATAATTGAAATCGACCTCCCTAAAGCTGAGGCGGCCTTTAACAGGCTGTGACATTGGCACAGGTGAATTTGGAGAAGAAATTGCTGGCACTTCGTCCAGCAATTCTGAAATGCGCTCAGATGCACCAGCGGCCAATTGAATTTCGCCCCAGACTTCGGACAGTTGACCAAGTGAACTTGCCGCGAAAACTGCGTAGAGCAAAAACTGCAAGAGCGTGCCGCCAGAGAGATTGTTGACGGCAACTTCATTTGCTCCAAACCACAGCAGGGCCACAATAGCACTCAGCGATGCGGCGATAATGGCAAATGTTAAAATTGAACGCGCGAGGGTTCGTGATTGCGCGGCTTCAAAAGCAGTTGTTGTTGCTTCCGAAAATATTGCAGTCGTTGCATTTTCTTGGGTGTTCGATTGAATAGCGGTGATGCCGGAAAGGCGTTCTTGGGCAAAGGCGGCTGAGCTTGCGAGTGTGTCTTGTGCTTTGCGCGAAAGGGCCCGAACGCGTCTTCCATAAAACACCAGTGGCAATACGACGGCGGGAATTGCCAGTGCCGCCAAACCGGAAAGCCGTGGGCTGGTATAAATCATCAATGTGAGTGCGCCAATCAGCATGACCATGTTGCGCAAGGCAACCGAAGCGGTGGAGGAAAACGCTGATTTAATCTGAGTGGTATCGGCGGTCAGTCTCGACACGACTTCACCGGTTTTTTGGGTTTCGTAGAATGATGGTGTGAGGTTGATCAAATGTGAAAACAGAGCGTCGCGTACATCTGCCACCACGCGTTCACCTAACCACATCACATAATAAAACCGCACTGCAGAGCCCGCGGCCAAAGCAAAGACGACGGCAAGCATGGCGATGAAATATTGATTGACCAAAGCAGCACTTGCGGTGGTGAAGCCAAAGTCAGCCACGCGCCTCACCGCCATAGGGATGATCAAGGTGGCGGTGGAGGCGACCAACAGGGCAATAATTGCAATTGCAACGCGGCTGCGGTATTTCATCAGGAAGGGCAACAGTCGTAGAAGTGGTCGTAAGTTTTTGGATTTACGGCGAGATTTAGCTTCTTGCTCGAAATTATTGCTCATTTAGCCTGGTTCCGGGACAGCACTTGTGTGTCCTCACTAATTATCCTATAGACCGCCCTTGAACTGAAATGCACCTGAATTAAGAGTTTTGATTATGAAAGCTGATATCCATCCTGATTACCACCCCATCACGATTGTGATGACCAATGGCACAAAATTTATGACCCGTTCGACTTATGGTAAGTCTGGCGACACGATGAACTTAGATATTGATCCAAGTTCGCACCCGGCTTGGACGGGTGGTCAAACGACTATTCTCGATCGTGGTGGCCGTGTGTCGCGCTTCAATCAAAAGTTCAGCTTCCTCAAGAAGTAAGCTTTATATATTTTTGAAAAACCCGGCCTTGGTGCCGGGTTTTTTAGTTTTTGCGCTTTGCTAAAACTTCAGTAGTCTAGACGGATGAAATTCATCCATTTTACCGATCTCCACTTGGTGCCCAAAGGCCAGATTCTTTGGGGATTTGATCCTGCAGCACGGCTGGAATGTTGTCTGGCTGATCTTGCAAAGTCCCATCAGGATGCTGAGTTCTGTGTGATCTCGGGTGATCTGGTGGATCGAGGCGATGTAGCTTCTTATAAAGTTTTGAGGGATCAGCTTTTGCAATTTCCGGTGCCAACGTATTTGATGCTTGGCAACCACGATGACCGTGCAAATTATCTTCAGGTTTTCGGTGGCGCTGATGAGTTTGGATTTGTGCAAAAGCATTTGAGGTTCGATGACCAACATTTTTTGTTGTTGGACACTTTGAAAGGTGGTCCGTCTTCCGCAGGCGAGCTGGATCAGCGCCGTCGCGCGTGGCTTACGGCAGAGCTTCTAAAATGCAGCGGCGAGCCCGTTTATATTTTTATGCATCATCCGCCGTTTTCAATTCATCATCCGTTGATGGATATTATACCACTCGAAGATGGGGAAGCCTTTGGAGATTTGCTGGAGGGGCACAATGTGCGTCACATTTTCTTTGGCCATGCGCACCGCACCATCAGCGGGCAATGGCGCGGGATTTCATTCTCTGCATTGCCAAGTCTGAATCACCAATTGCCATTGGTCGGTGGATCAATACCAACAGTCTACAGCGATGAGCCGCCAATGTATGCGGTGGTTTACCTCAACGGATCGCAAATTACCGTACACAGTGATGCCTTTTTGAATCGCGCAAAAGTTGGAATGGCCGAAGATGCCGAACGCGGGAATTGGAACTGAACTGTATTATTTTGATACAGCGCATTTACTTAAAATGAATCATGTTGCACGCGGCGTGGTGTTTGCTAAGATCGCTTGGCACGGTGTTTGCTAGGGCTTTGTGTATGGGGGCAAAGTTTGTGAGGCAGGTAAAATGGCGACAATAAGCGGCACTCCCCCAACAATTATGATCAACACTTTAGTTTCTGCCGCAGCGTTAAATGCGCTCATTGCCAGTGCTGAGCCTGGTACAATATTCGTTCTTGAAAACGGCGTGCATGAATTTGATGCACCCATTATTATTCAACGCAGCGATATTAGCCTGCGTGGCGAAAGCGAAGCTGGCACGCAATTGCATTTCAGTTTGCCGACAGGTTCAGAAGCCAATGACATTCAGGTTTTAGGAGGAGCCAAAACTTACGTGAGCACGGCTGCAACTTCCATTTCCGCAGGTGCCACTTCAATCACCATAACCAATGTGGGAAGCTTACATGCAGGTGACAGCATCTATATGTATCAGCCAAATACCGCAGAGTATCTAGCCGCCAATGGCTGGACAAATGTAACTCTGGCCGATGCTGCTGGGCATCCATTCCGTGAATATATTGTTGAGATTGATCATATTGTTGGCAATCAGGTTTATTTGAAAGCGCCAGTTCCCTTTGCCATGGACGCAACAGAAACGCGGGTGTTTGCCATTGATCTTTTGCACAATGTGCAGCTTTCAGATTTTACAGTGACCAATAATTTACCTGCCGCAAACCCCTATGATTTCGTCAATCCGCTGCCTGCCTATGACAGCATGAGTGCCATTCAAATCACCGGCACATCGGGCAGCGGCCTTGCAAATATCACGGTTTTAAATGCAGCCAGCAATGGGATCACTCTCACATCCAGTATCGGTTTTACGGGACATAATTTGTTGGTTGATGGTGCAGTTAACAAAGGCGGGGACGGCAATGGCTACGGCATTTTGCTGGCAGAGTCGTTCAACAACAAATTTGATGGACTTGACCTTATGAATGGTCGCCATGCGTTTATATTTTCGGCATGGAATGCAGAAACTGGAAACACTGTTCAGATTAACAACACAAACCGCGACATTAATTTTCATGGTTCGCCTGATAGTGGCAATACCGTTCTGGTTGACCGCGCCGTTTTGCAATATGACCCTTCTCAAAACACCAGTGGCTTGAATGATATCTGGGCCATGGTTAGCCATGGTGGCAAAACCCATCCCTACACAAATATTTATGCCACCAACCAAGTACAATTTCATTATGCCGTTGGCGCATCGGCAGCGGATGATATTCGTGGCACGGTAGCTGGTGATTATCTCAATGGAAGAGGCGGTGCTGATAAAATTATGGGTGGTGCCGGCGATGATTTTATTGTTGGTGGATTGAAGCGCGATGTTATGACGGGTGGTGTTGGCCACGACACATTTCTTTTGAAGATGGGCGATGACCTCGACAAGATTACCGATTTCACTTTTGGAGCGAGCGGTGACACTCTCATTTTCTCAGGAAATTCTTTGGTACAAAGTCTGGCCGATTTGAAGTTCACACAAAATGGCACTGATCTGTATGTGCGCTACGGCTATAACAGCACGGTGATTTTACAAAATCATACGCTTGCCGATGTGAATGCCAGTAATTTTGAATTTGACTCCAGTGGCACTCTTTATGCCGCCGCGTGGAATGGTGATTATATATTGTAGGCCATCAACTCAAAAAAATGGCGCTGCGGTGAATAGCAGCGCCGATTATTTTTTATTTCTAGCTGATTATCCCGCTTTGTAAGCGCGGGCCAGCATGTTGAGTTGGACGTTGATGGGGCTTTCTGGAACGTCGTCGTTTTTAGCAGTCCGGTTTAACATGCTGTCTAAAGTTTTGATCCGGTCGAGCAGGCGCAATGAACGGGCTACTAATTCTTTCAAACCTTCTGGCGTTTGTTCTGCGCCCTTAAGATCGTGACCACGGCCAATTTCATTTAAATTGATGCGGTGCTTTTCGCGCAAAGCTTCATCATTGTTCATTTCACCCGAAGCGATGGCGCGTTGCAGCAGCAACCATGAGGCCATTTGCATCAGACGTGTCGTGAGGCGCATTGATTCAGTGGCGTAGGCGATGGCACCGGTGCGATCGAGCACGCGGGCATCAACACGGCCTTCGCCGTCCAAATAGTTTGCGGTTTCTTCAACCAAACCCATACCTTCTTTGAAGGTTTTTTCAAATTGCTCTGAGTCGGTGAATTTTGCCAAAAAATCGATGGCGCCTGAATTCATGGCCAGTTGGTTCCGCATCGTTAATTTCCCCTTACGCACACACTTAAAACTTTACCCAATTGTGATCATGGTCAAAGACGCAGCAATCGTCAAGTTGGACTCTCAAGATGTTAGTCAGCAAGTTTGGGGCCAGAAAAAAAGCCACGTAAAAAACGTGGCTTTGAGTTTAAACAGGGAGGCGTCAAACAGAGTGGACAGATACCACTCGGAGAAACCCAGAAGCTCTGGGTTGACTTTAAGGTAAACGTTAACACTTACTAAATGGTTAACGGTTTTCAATTATTCGGCGCTAAGACTTAAAAAAAGCATTTGCAGCGGCCTTTCCGGCCTGTTTTTTTGCAATCTCAGCGCGAATTCGAGCAGTTTCGGAGTCTAAAGTGATAATGCGCTGTTCCAATTCGGCAATCGAAATTTCATCTAAGTTCTCGCCAATAACTATAATTGGCTTTGGGCGCGGTTCATTTTCAAGGTCCATGTACTTGTCTCCGGTCAATTCGTGATATGATGCACCAGTCCCAATTCGGGCTCAAGAGATTGATGGGAATCCAAAAATGAACCACATGGCAGCAATTGCGATTTCAAATCAGGAATTGGTTTTGGAGAAAATTGCACGGCCTGAAGCCGGGCCGGGGCAAATTTTAATCAAGGTTGCGGCGGCTGGCGTAAACCGGCCTGATATTTTGCAGCGCATGGGAGGATATCCGCCGCCGGCTGGGGCACCGCTCACACCGGGGCTGGAAGTGGCAGGTGAAGTGGTGGCTTTGGGGGCAGGGGTTCAGCGTTATCGTTTGGGCGACCTTGTGTGTGCGCTGGTTGCGGGCGGGGGCTATGCTGAATTTTGTGTGGCGGCAGAAGACAATGCTTTGCCCGTGCCAAAAGGGCTTTCGCTCGTTGAAGCTGCGGCGCTTCCCGAAACTTATTTCACAGTGTGGACCAATGTGTTTCAGCGCGGGGCTTTAAAGGCTGGTGAGACAATTCTAATTCATGGGGGCTCCAGCGGCATTGGCACCACAGCTGTGCAATTGGCAAAACATTTTGGCGCAAAAGTTATTGTGACGGCGGGTACTGATGCAAAATGTGCAGAGTGTTTGGCTTTGGGCGCCGATCTGGCGATTAATTATAAAACCAGCGATTTTGTTGCCGAAATGGAAAAGCAAAACCTGAAAGCTGATGTTATTTTGGACATGGTGGGCGGAGATTATGTGGCGCGCAATATGAAAGTGGCAGCACTTCATGGTCGCATTGTGCAAATTGCATTTCAGAAGGGTTCGAAAATTGAAGCAGACTTTTTGCCCATCATGTTGAAGCGATTAACCTACACAGGGTCAACCCTTCGGCCACGCACTGTTGCGGAAAAAACGCTAATTGCAGTTGAACTCGAAGAAAAAGTTTGGCCACTGCTTGAGCAAGGCCTGTGCAAGCCGCAGATTTTTAAGACGTTTCCCATGGCCGAAGCGGCGGTTGCTCATGTGTTGATGGAAAGCAGTGCGCACACAGGCAAGATTGTGCTGGTGGTTTAGAGTTGAAGATTGCAAACAGAAGCGCAGTGGTTGAAACACGAAGGGTAAAGTTTTCAACTAAGTGGGGTGTCACCGTAATTCCGTAATTCTAAATCGAATTTAGGCAGCATGCCTTGTTGTGTTGTAATGGGCATATACATAATTGCAAAAGGGCAGAGATATGAGCATAGGGCCTACGCAGGGCGAGACGGCACTATTTGATGACATATCTGCTCTTGCAGAGAAGGTGTGGGATAAATCCAAAGAGATTTCCGGAACATTTACCGATCCAAAGTTTATTTCCGTTGTTCTCTTTAGGCGCCTTCGAGCCAATCATAGGGGCTATGCTATTCTTTGGAAGGATGGTTGCCAGATCGAGGGCGAAATTGTTGTTCGCGCCGCTGTTGAAACTGCCATCTGCATCGCGGCGAACTTTAGAATGGGAGATAAGTTTCCGCGTCTTTTGCGACAGGATGCGGCAGCGACCTTACAGGGGCAAATAAAGCTCTACAGGGAGGCAGACGACGCTGAAATGGTCAAAAAATGCGAGGCTGCTTTACGCTACCTACAGGCCAGATTTGTAAATGGCGAAAAGGCTGAAAGGCTAAATTGGAAGTCCTTGGCCGAGGCGGGAGGGCAGCCATTGATCTACTATTTCCATAAGATGCTTTCCGGAGTGTCGTCCCATGTCACTGGCTTATCTCTCATTAGAGGTATAGGCGACGCGGATACCGAAGAAATTCAGGCTATTTTGCATGGCAATAATATGCGGAATTATTTCAATATGATGGCAGGTGCGACTCTGTATGGCACGCTAATCCAGTCAGGTATGATCGGAGACACAGGTTGTGCTGGGGAAGCGCTGTTGCTGACGAAGCGTATGGACGCGCTATCGATGGGCTGGCCCGGAGTAGAGGGCTGAGCGATGCGAATGGGCGACTGTCATTACAGTGACAGAATCACGGCGACAGTGCATTTAGTTTAACGTCTCTCCTTGACCGTCACCCCTGCGAAGGCAGGGGCCCGGCTTACTATGTTCAGACTTGAAATGAAGCTGGGTCCCCGCCTTCGCGGGGATGACGGTTGAGTTGTCGGTTGAGGGCCTTGACAATGTTCTTTGTTTGTTCTAGTGCGGATTTAAGGAGGATTTGTGTGAAATGGACTGGGCGCTGGCGATTGAGAAAAACCGAGTGGCGCTCGCCCGCATTGTGGCGGAGATTATTGCGCTGGTGGGATTTGTTGCTGGTGAGCGTTTGGAGCGTTTGCCGCGTGGCCTTTATCTGGCGGCGACACGGCTGTTGGGCCCCACGGAATCCGCTTTGCGGCGCTTGATCGTTATTGCGGCGCGGGGTCTTATTGTGAATCCGTCGGTTTCGCGTCCCTTTCCCAAAGGCATGGTGATTACAGCTGGTGCGCAAGGGCGGATTTCATTTCCTCTTTTTGATGTACGCAAAAGATTTTATTTTAGTGAACCTGAAAATGCTTTGGTTGTGATGGTCAAGACCACTTCCAGCAATCCCTTTAATCCATTTGATCGACTCAATAAGCGGTCACGCCAAGAGCCGGTTGACCGCGATTATACTCTCAATCTCGCGCGAAGATTGGTTGCGGTTAAGCAGGCTCTCGAAACTTTGCCGCAGCAGGCAATCCGCATGGCCCGCTGGCAAAGCAAACGCAAAACAATGGACAAGACCAAATTTGTCTCACCTTTACGCCCCGGCCGCCCACCCGGTTACCGAGCTGAACCCTACGCTGAAATTGATTTTATTCTGCAAGAAACGCATGGGTTGGCTTGCGATGCCATCAGTGAGAATTCATCTTGAAGCGTTGAGTAATAGCCAAAATGATTCTCACCTTAGCGAAAGCTGGGCCCCTGCTTTCGCAGGGGTGACGGCGTATTTGTGTATGAATGGCGTTGCTAATGCAGCTTTACTGCTCTATACAGAACCCATTCCAGACATCGTTATGTCAAACAATACAGAGCCGGAATACGGTTTTGAAGGAGAAGAAAGCTATGTCCGCACCCCTGATGCCTAAAGCCACTGCCGTTTGGTTAGTTGAAAATACGGCGCTCACATTTAAGCAAATTGCTGATCTGTGTGTGTTGCATGAGCTTGAAGTTAAGGGCATTGCCGATGGCGATGTGGCGCAGGGCATTAAGGGCATGGACCCGGTGACTGCTGGCCAATTGACCCGCGATGAAATTTCCAAGGGTGAAGGCAATGCTGATTATCGTTTGAATTTGCTGGTCTCAAAAGTTGCTGTGAATGTGAAGCGGGCAACGACTGGCCCACGGTATACGCCTGTGTCGCGCCGTGGTGATCGCCCAGATGCGATTATGTGGTTGCTGCGTTATCACCCTGAAATGCCTGATTCAGCCTTGATGAAATTGGTGGGCACCACGAAGCACACCATCGCATCGGTTCGTGACCGCGATCATTGGAATGCGTCTAACATTAAGCCAGTTGATCCCGTCACGCTGGGCTTATGCTCGCAATTGGAATTGGACATGGCTGTGGCCAAAGCGGCTTCTAAAGGCAACAAGAAAATTACGCCAGATGCTGCGGCTCCCCGCACTCTTATTCCGGCCTCCGAAGTGTCAGGCACAGCCGCTCACACGGCGGCCATGGCTGAAGTTGAAGCTGCGCGCGTGCTTGAAGCCCAAAGTGCTGCACCCACGCGTGAAGATGATCAAAAACAATATGATGTCGATTCAGTTTTCGCAAAACTGAAGGGCATTAAAATTGAAAACGACGCAGAATAATGCGCATCCTCGTTGTTGGTGCTGAAGGAACAGTTGGCAGAGCTGCCATATCCGGATTTCGATCTGGGCATGAGATACTCAAAGCCGGGCGCAAGTCTGGCGACGTGACGGTTGATTTGATGGACGAAGCTTCTGTTGTCGCCATGTATCAAAAATTGGGCAAGGTGGATGCTGTTGTGGCGTGCACCGGGCATTCATATTTTGGTCCGGTTGCTACCATGTCGCCCACCCAATTTTTGGATGGCCTCAAAGATAAGTTGATGGGCCAGATCAATCTGGTTCTTCTCGGTATGAGCCACGTGAATGATGGTGGATCTTTCACATTGACGAGCGGCATTCTATCGCGTGACCCTATTCGTCAAGGTGCAAATGCTGCGGCCACTGATGGGGCAGTTGATGGTTTCGTTATTTCAGCAGCCATCGAAATGCCGCGTAGCATTCGCATCAACGCTGTAAGCCCTGGATTGCTTGCTGACGCTGCGCAAAAATATGATGGCTATTTTCCAGGCCATGATCCGGTGACCAATTACCGTGTCGGCATGGCCTATGCTAAGGCGGTTGAAGGTGCGGTGAACGGCCAGATTATTTGCGTCGATTAGTACGGCGTTCTATTCTTCGGCGCCACATAGCCAACCGTATGAAAATTGCCTGCATCTGATTCTAATACGATGTTGGAGATCGTTAAGTGCCGCGGGCGACTGAGTGCAAAAAGTGCTGCTTCAACCACGTCGCGGTTGGTGATGCGGGAATCAACTTTAGGTGTTGCGTCCCACTCGGCATTCAAGGGCGAGATGTCTTTTATGTCGTTGGGATAAATTCCAGTGACCCGCACAGGGCGGCCGCGCAACTCTTGACGCAAAGCATCTGTCATGCCGGTCTGGGCATGTTTAGAAGCGATGTAGGCAACTGAAGCGCCTTGGAGCGGTGTGTTGATCATGCCGCTCACAGAAACAACATTCAGAATGTCGCCCGCACCAGAGGCTTCAATCAACGGCAATAATCCCCGCGTAAGTAAGAGAGTGCCCGTGACGTTGGCGGCAATGGTGGTGACGATTGAATAGGCATCATTGTCGGTCATGGAACCGGGAAGCCACTGCGCGGCATTGTTGATTAAGATATCAACTGGTCGCTTTTCATCGCGGTAAGTTTCTGCAAGCTGCGTAACTTCACCACTGTCTGCCAAATCGAGCCGCAGTGTTTCGGGTTTCACTCCGGTGCGCAAGCGAATGGATTCGGCCAAGGCCTTTACGTTTTCAGTATTTCTAGCTGCAAGCGTTAGGATGGCACCTTGATCTGCTAATACAACCGCAAAGGCTGCGCCAAGACCACGGCCTGCGCCGGTTATAAAAATATGTTTGTCTTTGAAACTCATTTGAAAAGCCTAGCAGGTTCTGCCGGGTTTGTAAGGGCTGTGTCATTCTAAATTGATTGCAGATATAGCGTGTTGAAAGAGAGATTCTAAAATGACTGCTTTGCCCACTAGTAAATATGCCATAACTTTCGTGTTCATCACTGTGTTTTTAGACATGGTGGGATTTGGTTTAATCATGCCGGTGTTGCCAAATCTGATTGAGGATGTGGGACACATGGATGTGGCCAGTGCATCACTTATTGGCGGGTGGCTGTTTTTTGCATTTTCGGTGACGCAGTTTTTGTTTGGCCCGACCATGGGCAATTTGTCCGATGCTTTTGGGCGCAGGCCCTTATTGCTTTTGGCGGTAGCTGGGTTGGGCGTTGACTATATGATTATGGCGCTGGCACCTAATCTCACATGGCTGTTTATCGGGCGATTATTTGCAGGGTTTTGTGGTGCATCTTATGTGGTGGCCAATGCTTTTATTGCCGATGTGACGGCCCCTGAAGATCGCGCCAAGGCATTCGGCATGATGGGCGCTGCCTTTGGTGTGGGCTTTGTGATTGGGCCTGCAATTGGTGGTCTGCTTGGAACTTATGGTCCGCGTGTACCCTTTTTTGTGGCGGCTGGTGTTTCTGTTCTGAATTTGATTTATGGCTATTTCGTTTTGCCAGAGACGCTTGCGCCCGCTCAGCGGCGGCCTTTTGAGTTGGCGAGAGCAAATCCACTTGGCACGTTCAAAGTGTTTCGCACTTACAAAGGTGTGTTGCCATTGTGCGCCGTATTCTTCATTTATGTCTTTGGCACTTCGGTATATCCGGCGATTTGGCCATTCTGGGGCGTGGCGAAATTTGGCTGGAGTTCGGCCACTATTGGCCTCACGCTTGCAGCATTTGGTATTATCAGCGCACTCGTTCAGGGCGGCCTTACAGGCCCCGCAGTGAATGTGGTTGGCGAACGAAAACTTGTGTTGATTGGTTTAGCGATCGCTGTCATTTCAGCTACAGGTTACGGCCTTGCGTATAGTCTACCCATGGTGCTGGTTTTGCTTGTGGTTCACGGCCCAGAGGGATTCGTACCACCCATGCTGACAGCTATGATTTCGAAAGAAGTTCCCGCTGATGCGCAGGGCGAAATGCAAGGTGGCATTGCCAGTGCGCAAAGTTTGGCCATGCTAATAGGCACGGTGGTGTTCAGCCAAATTTTTGGATATTTCTTAAAACCAACAGCTCCGTTTATCTCAGCTGATGTTGCATTTTTTGTGGCGGCAGGATTTTCGGTTGTGGCGCTGGTTTTGTTTTTGGTGATGGCACCGCGAAATGCAAGTGTATAATTAAATTCGGCAAATGCCGCCTTGGCTTGCGGCAATTGCCAGCATATGATAGTTATTGGATATGAATATACATGCGCCATTTGTTTCCGCATACTCGCAACTGGAAAAAGGCTTGCCTGCACGGTCAGTTGCTAAATATATCAAAACGGGCGAACTTTTAGCGGAAGATGTTTACCGTGTGGTTCCGGAGCGCACGTTTAAGCGCCGCATCTCAGAAAATGCCAAACTGCGCACTGAGGAAGCTGATGCTATCTTGCGATTGCTTCGGGTGCGGGCCACGGCAATCTGGGCTTTCGGCAACGCGACATTGGCTGACGAATTTTTGAGTTTGAAAAACCCTCGTTTGGGGCATCATATACCGCGAGAAATGGCAGCTACTGATGCTGGGGCCAGAGACGTTGAAGCCTTACTGCAACGGTTCGTATTCGGTGATTTTTCTTAAATGATTTTGTGGCGACTTGCTGATCCACGTTATGCGCGAGATTTAGCTGGGACCGGAAACCGAATTGTTGGGGGCCGCTGGAATTCCCAAGGTCGCGGTGTAGTTTATTGTTCGGAAAATCTTTCATTGTGTGTCTTGGAAAATTTGGTGCATTTGCCGCCAAGTTTGCGCGGGCAGTTGCCGCCTCGGGTCGCAGTAAGAATTGAGGTGCCCGATCAGGAGGTGACTGAAGTTGTAAAGTTGCCCAGTGCTTTGCGCGGTAGCAAGCTGGACAAATGGTGCGTGAAAACAGGTGACCAGTGGTTGCAAAATGGGTCTCGTTTGATTTTGCGTGTTCCGTCGATTGTCGTTGAGCAAGATTATAATGTCATACTCAATGCCAATCATGCCGGAATGAGTGGAGTAAAAATTTTAGAAACACGGTCCTTTAAGTTTGATGGCCGATTGACTGAAGGGAAAGCGTGATGATTAGGCACTCCGTTATATTCAACTTAAAGCACCCGGCAAATTCTGAGGCGGAAAACGCGTTTTTGAAAGCCGCCGATATTTTGGCCAGCATTCCCGGCGTTCAAAAATTTGAAAAACTGCGGCAGGTGAGCGCCAAGAATGATTATGCCTTTGGTTTCTCAATGGAGTTTGCAGATCAAGCTGCTTATGACATTTACAATGCCCATCCCGACCACACTGCCTTTGTGCAGGCGCGCTGGATTCCTGAAGTTTCGAGATTTTTAGAAATTGATTATGTGGCGCTGAAATGAAACTTTCCGCCATTGCCTTTCTGGTTCGCGACTATGATGAGGCAATCGCATGGTTCACATCGGCCCTCGGATTATCGCTTATAGAAGACACAGATATGGGCGATGGCAGGCGTTGGGTTTTGGTTGACGCCGGTGGTGTTCGGCTTTTGCTGGCCAAGGCAGTGGGGGCAGAACAAATCGCAGCGATTCATAAAACTGCAGGCAAGCGTGTTGCGTATTTTTTGAATACAGATGATTTTGCCCGCGACCATGCACGAATGCTGGCCGCAGGCGTTAAGTTTCGAGAACAGCCTCGCCATGAACCCTACGGCACTGTGGCTGTATTTGAAGACTTATATGGCAATGGATGGGATCTTATTGAACCCAAACATTAAACTCTAGGCAGCGATTCTAACTTGCCGCTCGACGTTGGTGATTTCGTCTTTAATTTTAAGTTTTCGACGTTTGATTTCGGCAATTTGTGAATCGGTTGTGGCCGGATGCGCAACAGCATCGGCCAGCTCTTTTTCCAAAGCGCTATGTTTTGACATGAGTTCGTTCAGGTGGTTTTTCAGGCTCATTCCAGTCTCCAGAGAGTTAAGGGAACAGACGCACAAACACTTCATATGTTTGTAACACTACGATGACATATAATTGGGGGCTTGTCGATTGCTTCGCAAGCGCATAGTTGATTTTCTGTTGGGGATTTTGGAAAAAATATATGGACACGATGCAGGAAGTTCAGCTTCGCGCGAAATTGCATAATTTCTATCAGGAGCATCGCGACCTTGATGAGGCCATCGCCGTGTTCGAAGCCTCTGGAAAGGCTGATCCTTTGCAGTTGCAGCGCTTGAAGAAAATGAAATTGGGCATTAAGGACAAAATCTTACAAATCGAGAATATGCTCATTCCTGATATTATTGCGTGAAGAGAGTTGCAGCCGTGACCACACCTGTCGCCATTATTATGGGCAGCCAATCAGATTGGGCCACCATGAAACACGCAGCCGATGTGCTGGACGTCTTGAGTGTTTCTTTCGAGGCTAAAATCATTTCGGCACATAGAACGCCAGAAAGGCTTTATGAATTTGCGCGGGGTGCAAAAGCTGCTGGATTCAAAGTGATCATCGCAGGGGCGGGTGGTGCAGCGCATTTGCCGGGGATGACGGCGGCCATGACAATTTTGCCTGTGTTTGGGGTGCCGGTTGAATCCAAAGCCCTGAGTGGCCAGGATTCATTGTTGTCGATTGTACAAATGCCCGGCGGGGTTCCGGTGGGCACATTGGCCATTGGCAAACCGGGCGCTATCAATGCAGGATTGCTTGCCGCTAGTGTTTTAGCTTTATCCGACGAAGCATTGTCAGCGCGGCTGGCTGCGTGGCGCGAAAAGCAGACAGCATCTGTTGCCGCCGCGCCGAAAGACGAATCGTGAGCGTGTTACCTCCCGGTTCAACCATAGGTATTCTAGGCGGCGGGCAACTGGCCCGCATGTTGGCGCTTGCTGCGGCAAAACTTGGCCTGACATGCCACATTTATGCGCCCGAAAGTGATAGCCCTGCGTTTCAAGTGTCGGCTCTCTACACAATAGCGGCTTATGACGACGAAGTTGCTCTCGCGAAATTTGCGGCAGCAGTTCAGGCGGTGACGTTTGAGTTTGAGAATGTGCCCGTTCGAGCGGTGCAATATCTTGAGGCCTTGGTTCCAGTGCGGCCGGGTTCTAAAGCTTTGGCCGTAGCACAAGATCGCAAATTGGAAAAAATGCTGGCGCGTGAAATGGGTGCCGTCACGGCGCAGTTTGTGTCGGTGAACTCACTTGTTGATTTGCAGAATGCTGCATTGC
The DNA here is from genome assembly GCA_031418535.1 of Hyphomicrobiales bacterium. Lineage (GTDB taxonomy): Bacteria > Pseudomonadota > Alphaproteobacteria > Rhizobiales > Aestuariivirgaceae > Aestuariivirga. The sequence goes on from JANOXS010000015.1 coordinate 19,094, forward strand.
GCATTGGTTATCCGGCGATTCTTAAAACCAAGCGCATGGGTTATGACGGCAAGGGCCAAGCCAAGATTTACAGCGAAGCCGATTTAGAAGCCGCTTGGGCTAGTATGAAGAATCAGCCTTCGATTCTGGAAGGGTTTGTGAATTTCCGCATGGAAATGTCAGTAATTTGTGCGCGCGGGCTGGATGGCAGCTTTGCAGCTTACGATGCAACCGAAAATATCCACATCAATCAGGTTCTTCATACATCTACGGTTCCAGCCAAAGTCGATGACATGTTAGCGGCAGAAGCCGTGTTCGTGGCGCAGCGCATGGCAGAAACTTTGGATTATGTCGGGGTGATGGGGGTTGAGTTTTTTGTGTCGGACGATGTGATTTATGTGAATGAAATTGCGCCCCGTGTGCATAATTCCGGCCATTGGACCCAAGATGCCTGTGTTATTAGCCAATTTGAGCAACATATGCGCTGTGTAGCGGGCTGGCCTCTGGGGGTCACGGAGCGCCACTCAAACGTGGTGATGACCAATTTGCTGGGTGACGACGTTAACCAGTGGCAAGCCTTAGCCAGCAAGCCCGGAGTGGCTGTTCATCTGTATGGCAAGGCAGAAACGCGGGCGGGCCGAAAAATGGGGCATTATAACTTGCTTTCCCCTCGACAGGGCTAAATCCCTGTGATAGGGAACCTCCCAACTTGGGGCTTTAACGGCCCTTTTTAATTGCTTTAACCCTTTTTATAGTTCGAGGTCTCGCTTGCAAGTTATCGTTCGTGACAACAATGTTGATCAAGCCCTGAAAGTTCTCAAGAAGAAGATGCAACGTGAAGGCATCTTCCGCGAAATGAAAATGCGCGGCGCTTTTGAAAAGCCATCCGTAAAGCGTGCTCGCGAGCAAGCTGAAGCTGTGCGCCGTTCGCGCAAATTGGCCCGCAAGAAGTTGCAACGCGAAGGCCTGTTGCCCATGCCTAAGAAAATCGAAAAGCCTAAGCGCTTCGGTGGTGCAGGGGCTGGCGGCGGTGGCGCTGGTTTCTAAGCTATAATAAAATTAAATTTGAAAAAGTCGCTGAGAGATCAGCGGCTTTTTTTATGATTGTCGAAACATTTGACGTTGCTGCCAGAAATGCAATTTGGAGAGGCCTAGATAAACAGTCATATTAATCAGTGCGAAGTGTAAACTTTCCAAGTTCCATCTTTGGCAAAAGCAAACACATCGTATGGTGCCTTGGTATCGCCTGACTCCATGCCGGGCGAACCCACAGGCATCCCTGCGACTGCTAAACCTAAAGCACTCGAATTCTCAGTGAGAAACAGAATTATATCATCGGGTGGCACGTGGCCTTCGATCACATAATTGCCAATCAAAGCGGTGTGGCAGCCTGAGATTTGCTCGGGTACACCAAGTGTGGTTTTGCGGCTTGCCAAGTTTTCATCATCTTCCATGGTGATGTTGAAGCCCGCAAGCTTCATCTGCTCAACCCATTTTTCACAACAGCCACAACCCGGATTACGGTAGGCGGTGACGGTGGGGAATGCTGAGGCACTTGCATGGCTTGGGCGGAGCATTGTTATAGTGCTGGCTGCTAAGCCGAACTTTAACAGGCCACGGCGCGTTATGAATGCGAAAGGTGTTTCCATTTCATCTCCGATGCAGGTGTATGCGTGGAAGCTAGCACCAGCCAATCCAGTTTGAACATTAATTCTTTACGTAACAGGACAGTGGATTGGCGCACGCTGTTACGCACTTGGTCTTCACTATGATCTTACCAGAGGAACCCAACAAAGCGATCTCGCGAAGCGGGGGAGGGTGGATCGCGGTGCGAGGAAGGATTAGTATCGATATTCACCTCGTCTTTTCAAACTTCAATACACCAGCCACTTTGACATCACTGCCGCCATCGCGCGGGTGATTGAAGCCATTGGCAACTTGCACTTCTGTAAAATCAAACGGGCTGACCCCTTCGAGACAAGCGACATTAATGCCGAATTGATTTGGATTTGAGCGGCGCTGGTGATGAGTGTGAATGCCGCAGATTTTGCAAAAATAATGCATCGCGGTTTTCGTGTTGAATTGGTAGATGCTGAGCTTGTCTTCGCCAGCAATAATCTTTAATCCGCTTAAATCTGCGGAAACGGCAATGTATCCGCGCATCCCGCAATATGAACAATTGCAGCGCCGCGCTGTGTTCAGGTCATCGATCAGTTCAACCTCAAAGCGTACGGCTTTACAGTGACAAGCGCCTTGGCGGCTGTTGGTCACTTCCCAGCCTGATCTAGCACCGCTCTAATCTGCGGCAGCAAATCGGCGTTGCCAGCGATGTAGCCACCGCTGAACAATGGATTGGCCTCGCCCTTTAGGCCTTGCACAAAGCCGCCGGATTCGCGGATGAAGAGGACGCCTGCGGCCATATCCCAAGCTTTCAGGCCGTTGCACCAAGCGCCGTCTAAGCGGCCCATGGCAATATAGGCCATGTCCATGGCTGTTGAGCCCAAGGCACGAATTCCGCTGGTTTTTACTTGCATCAAATCCATTTCAGCGCGGTGTTTGGCGTGGTCGCCTTTGCCACGGCCTGGCAAACAGGTGCAGACCATGCAATCAATCAAATCGCGGCGTTGGGCCACGCGCATGCGCTTGTTGTTCACAAATGCGCCTGTGCCTTTTTCAGCGTGGAACAGCTCATCAGTGATCGGGTTGTATGTTACACCCGCCACGATTTCGCCTTTGCGCTCAAGAGCGATGGTGATGGCAAACAGCGGCAGGGCGTGCATATAATTAAACGTGCCATCAATTGGGTCGATAATGAAGCGGTGATCATGATCAGTGCCTTTGTGCTCGGCTTCTTCTTCACCCAAAATGCTATAAGACGGGCGGGCGGCCAGCAACTCTTGGCGCAGCACTTGTTCGCAGCGCTTATCCGCGTTGGTTACGAAATCGCCGGGGCCTTTGACTGAGATTTGCAAATTGGTGACTTCACCAAAATCTCGTTGAACACCCCGCGCAGCTTTGCGTACGGCAGCAATCATCACAGTCATAATAGGAGTGGTCACAGGTTAAAGGCTTTCATTGAGGATGCGAATGCAGCGCTTAGCAAGGAAAGGGAGCAATGGGTAGGGGCTTATTCGCCTATCGCCGAAGCTAAGTTTTCTAGCCTGCCTGCGGCCAGTTCCAGCTGGGTGGTTAAATTTGCTTCGATGGTTTTGAGTTGGGTTTGGGCCAAGTTTTTGCTTTCGCGCAATCCGCCAACTTGTTCTTCTAAAGCTTCAATCTTTTTAATGGCTTCGCTCAAGCGGTCCGCCACCATCAGGCCGCTCATCACCAGCAGGCGAATGTCGCCGATGGAGCCAACGCTTTGTTTAATCCGAGCAACTTCTGTATCGAGCAGCGATGCAAGTTCACGCAAATGGCCTTCTTCGCCATCGGGGCATTGCATGGTGTAGGGGCGGTCAGCGACGGTGACGACGACGTTTGCCATGGTCTATGCTCCACTGTTCGAATGAAGAACGGAACGGATGCGGCCAACAGCCGTATCAATTTTGCCTGCGGCCTGTTTGCTGGTGTCCACCAGTTCCGCGGCTTTCACGCGCACTTGGTCAAGCTCTTTGTTCAGGCGCAGCTGATCGCGCTGCATGACCACGGCTTCGCCCGCCAAAACCTTTAATTTGCTGGTTTCTACGACGTTTTGCTTGGTTGCGATTTCGAATTTGCCCAAGGCCTGTTCGAAGCGCGCAAACGCGGCATCAAGTTTGTTTATCTCAGTCATTTTTGCCCCTTAAACTCAACCCGCGCCGTTTTTGGTAAATTCCCTTTTAGCACAAGTCTTTGCTTCGCATAACTGATTTTTTGGGTGCGGATAACCTTATAAGGGGTCTGCAAAACCTACGATTGACAGAGCCGTGCCCAGTGATATCAAAGCTGTAATGATCGTTTTTGCATGGAGCACAAAATAATGAGCGACGTTTCCCCCCGCATGATGGCCAATGCCATTCGCGCCCTGTCAATGGATGCCGTGCAGAAAGCTAATTCAGGTCATCCGGGCTTGCCGATGGGGGCTGCTGATGTGGCGACTGCATTGTTTGCTGATATTTTGAAATTTGACGCTTCCGCGCCGCATTGGCCAGATAGAGACCGGTTTATTCTTTCAGCGGGCCATGGCTCTATGCTGCTTTATTCACTGCTGCATCTCACCGGTTATAAAGACATGACCATGGAGCAGATTAAAAACTTCCGGCAATGGGGATCAATCACTGCTGGTCACCCAGAATATGGCCATGCCACAGGCATTGAAACCACCACAGGGCCACTGGGCCAAGGCATTTCCAATGCTGTGGGCTTTGCCATTGCAGAGCGCCATTTGAATGCGCGCTTTGGCGATGATCTGGTGAACCATAAAACTTATGTGTTGGCTGGCGATGGCTGCTTAATGGAGGGGATTAGCCAAGAGGCATTATCCTTGGCGGCGCATTTGCGTTTGAAAAATTTGATTGTGATGTGGGATGACAATGGCATTTCCATTGATGGAAAAATTGGCCTGTCGGACTCAACGGATCAATTGCAACGCTTTGCCGCTTCGGGTTGGAATGTAACCCGCGTTGATGGCCATGACCACAATGCGGTTTATCAAGCCTTGCTCACAGCCCAACATGCTGACAGGCCTTCGATGATTGCATGCAAAACCATTATTGGTTTTGGGGCTTTGAACAAGCAAGGCACCAAGGGTGTTCATGGTTCACCATTGGGTGCGGATGAAATTGCTGTGGCTCGCAAAGAACTGGGCTGGGATGCTGCACCGTTTGTTATTCCAGCCGATATTCTTTCAGCGTGGCGCAGCGTTGGTGCTAAAGGCAAAGACGCGCGCAAAGCTTGGGAAGCGCGGCTTGCGGCATCGCCCCATAAGGCTGAATTCAACCGCGTGATGGCCGGCAAATTGCCTGCGAATTTAGATAAGGTTGTTGCAGCTTACAAAAAAGTTCTTGCGGAGAAGCCCCCGGCGATTGCCACGCGCAATGCTTCACAAGATGCGTTGAATGTGATCAACCCCGTGGTGGTTGAAGCAATTGGCGGCTCGGCTGATTTGACGGGTTCCAACAACACAAATTCCAAAGATATGAAAATTTTTGACGCTGGCAATTATGGCGAGCGTTACATTCATTTTGGCATTCGTGAACATGGCATGGCCGCTGCCCTCAACGGCATGGCGCTGCATGGCGGGGTTATTCCTTATGGCGGCACGTTCTTCTGCTTCACTGATTATTGCCGCCCATCAATCAGGCTTGCTGCCCTGATGGGCATTCGGTCAATTTTCGTGATGACCCATGATTCAATTGGGCTTGGCGAAGATGGGCCAACGCATCAACCAGTCGAACATATGGCCGCCATGCGAGTTATCCCGAACTTGCTCACCATGCGCCCTTGCGATGCTGTGGAAACGGCTGAGTGCTGGCAGATTGCTTTGGAGTCAGAAAAGACGCCGAGCATTTTGGTTCTTTCACGTCAGAAAATGAGGCCTGCACGCTTGGCTTATTCTGCAAAGAATCTGTGTTCGCTTGGTGCATATGAAGTTCAACCTTCGGCGAAAAAAGCCAAGGCCGTGATTTTTGCCAGTGGCTCTGAAGTTGAAATCGCCATGGATGCAAAAGTGATGCTTGATAAAAAAGGCGTGCCCACCCGCGTGGTTTCAGTGCCTTCCATGGAATTGTTTGAACGCCAGACCAAAGCTTACAAAGCAACATTGATGGGCACGGAAAAAATCCGCATCGCCATTGAAGCAGGCGTTCGCACCACGTGGGACAGGTTCATCGGCGTGGATGGCCACTTCATCGGCATGAGCAGCTTTGGGGCAAGCGCACCGGCTGAAGTGTTGTATGAAAAGTTTGGCATTACGGCCAAGGCTGTGGTGAAGGCTGCGGGGAAGTAAAAATTGGATTCGACATACACAGCAAATTTTTAGAGTGTCAAATCTGACTGGGTACCCAAAGTCAAAATTGACTGCGGGTCCCAGTCGGGCTTGTCTCTCGAAGTAATACGCAGTCTTCCAACATCAAATTGTTTAAGGATATTCATTAGTATTAACTCGTCCTAGTCAAATTTGACTAGGGCTTAGCATTGTTAAACTATTGCCTTTCTCAACGAGCAATTCCATATTTGATTGCAAGAGGTAAATAGCCAATGACACAGTCCATTTCAAACGTAGTTAAGTTGCCCGTAGAAAAGAAAACCCGTCGGAGAGCCGAAGACAAGTTCGGTAGTCGGGTTCTGAAACACGGCTACACTATGTTGCCAAATCTGCTTCTTAGCGCACAAGGGAGACTGGATATATCACCGATGGCTTTTAACGTTCTAGTCCAACTTATCGGACATTGGTGGGAAGCTGATAGGAATCCCTATCCGGCTAAACAAAAGATAGCGACACGGATGGGAAAGAGCCCCAGACAAGTACAGCGTTATCTTACCGAGTTAGAAAAATTAAAGCTGATTGAACGTATAGAGCGATTTACTGGTCAAAAGGCGCAAACCTCAAACGAGTATAATTTGTCAGGCCTTGTTGAAAAATTGAATCAGTTAGAACCAGAATTTGCAAAGCTTTTAGAGCAAAAAAAGATCAAAGCCAAAAGAGTTGAAACAGGAGCAGCTTAGATTTACGCGGCGTAGCTCAATGGATAGAGCGTCCACTTTCGGCTAAATAGGGATAACGCAATTCCGACTTAGCAGTGGAGAGATGTGGGTTCAAGTCCTGCCGTCGTGCCCAATAAACAATAAGCTGAAAGAAGAAGTTATGCTTGGGCTTGCTCCAAACGGTGTCCTGATGTACGCCCCTCATTCACAAACAACCCTCATCCTGAGGTGCACCGCTTCTTGGCGGGGCCTCGAAGGGTGGGCTGCAGAATGTGTCGCCATCCTTCGAGGCTCGCAAGCGCTCGCACCTCAGGATGAGGGCTTTTAAATGAGAATAGGAACTTACGATGCCGAATTTTAGAACTCTCGATGATGTAAATGTTTCAGGCAAACGCGTTGTGATCCGGCTTGATCTTAATGTACCGATTGCTGATGGTGTGGTGACGGATACCACGCGGATTGACCGTGTTGTGCCGACGCTTAAAGAGCTTCTCTCCAAAGGTGCTGCTGTCATTATTCTGGCGCATTTTGATCGGCCCAAGGGCAAGGTGGTTCCTGAAATGTCGTTGAAGCCTGTGGCTCCGGCACTCGAAAAAGCATTAGGCCATGCCGTGCATTTTCATTTTACCGATTGGCAAGCAGCGCCGCATATCCATGCCAAGGCAGGCGATGTCGTGTTGATGGAAAACACGCGCTACCATGGTGGCGAAGAAAAGAATGATGCGGGCTTTGCCAAAATGCTGGCGGGGCTTGGCGATATTTTTGTGAATGATGCTTTTTCGGCTGCGCATCGCGCGCATTCATCCACCGAAGGCATTGCGCATTTGATTCCTGCTTTCGCTGGTCGCGCGATGGAAGCAGAACTGAAGGCGTTGCAAGCAGCTTTAGAAAAGCCAGAACGTCCGCTGATTGCTGTGGTGGGTGGTGCAAAAGTTTCGACCAAGTTAGATTTGCTGGGCAACCTCACGGGCATTGCCAACACCATTGTGATCGGTGGCGGCATGGCCAACACGTTCCTTGCCGCGCAAGGTGTTGATGTTGGTAAATCGCTGTGTGAAAAAGATTTGATTCCTACGGCGATCGAAATTATGGCCCGGGCCAAAGCCAAGAATTGCACTTTGTTGTTGCCGACCGATGCTGTGGTTTCGAAAGAATTTAAAGATGGAGCTGCCAACCGTGTTGTCTCCGTCAACGACATTGCTCCCGATGAAATGATGCTGGATGTTGGGCCTGCTTCCATCGCTGCGGTGAACAAAGCCTTTGATGCGGCAAAGACCGTTGTTTGGAACGGACCATTCGGCGCGTTTGAAATTCAACCCTTCGATAAAGCCACAGTAGCAACTGCGCAACATGCTGCCGCTCTCACCAAAGCTGGCAAGCTGGTGACGGTGGCTGGCGGTGGCGACACTGTTTCAGCGCTCAATCATGCAAGCGTGGCTGACGATTTCACTTACATTTCCACAGCGGGTGGCGCATTCCTTGAATGGCTGGAAGGCAAAGAATTGCCGGGCGTTGCCGCGCTGACGGTGAAGTGATGCAGTTTTGTCTTGTTGCGCCTGTTGCGATTGCTGCTGTTGATTTGATTGCCTGTGCGCGGGCGGCCTGTGCAGTTGGTGACTGTGCATCAATCATTGTGCCGGACAGTGTGAAAACTGAAGACGTGGCCATGCTGCAAGAGCTTGGGCTTGCTGTTTTCTTACAAGATGTGGAACCGCGCATCGTCAGCCGCCTTCGTGCTGATGGTTTGCATATCAACACAATGGAACATGCAATTGTGGATTTGCGCATGTCTTTGCCGCGCGATGCGATGGTGGGTGTGGGGTGCGGTGTTTCGCGCCATGCGGCCATGGAAGCTTCTGAGCAAGGGGCGGACTACATTGCCTTCACGCAAAAAAAGCAGACAGGTGGCGAGCCGCTGGTGAAATGGTGGAGCGATATTGCTGAGGTTCCGTGTGTGCCGTTTGATGCTGTGAACATGGAAGAACTGGCCATTTTGTTGCCGCA
>JANOXS010000016.1:0-47855 GCA_031418535.1 Hyphomicrobiales bacterium
TGGAAAGTTCTGGAATGCGCGACACGGCCAAACGCATGAAGGCCGACTGCGTGGAAGATATTATTGCCATCGTGGCGCTTTATCGGCCAGGCCCCATGGAAAACATTCCAAAGTTTATCGCCAATAAACTTGGTGATGCTGAACCCGATTATATGCACCCAATGTTGGAGCCGCTGCTGAAAGAAACTTACGGCATCATCGTTTACCAAGAGCAGGTGATGCAAATTGCGCAAGTTCTGTCGGGTTATTCACTCGGCGAAGCTGATCTTTTACGCCGTGCCATGGGCAAAAAGATCAAAAAGGAAATGGATGACCAAAAAGAACGCTTCATTGAAGGCGCGATCAAGAACAATGTTGATGCGAAAAAGGCTGATGAGATTTTTGAACACGTACAAAAATTCGCAGGTTACGGCTTTAATAAATCACACGCCGCAGCCTATGCTGTTGTGTCCTATCAAACAGCTTACCTCAAAGCCAATTTCCCAGTTGAGTTTCTCGCTGCTTCTATGACTTTGGATATGGGTAACACCGATAAATTGATGTTGTTTAGGAGGGAAGCCTTGCGCCTCGGCATTAAAGTTGTCCCGCCATCAGTCAATGGCAGTGGTGTAGATTTCACAGTGAAAGACGGTACCATTTTATATTCTATGGCCGCGCTTAAAAATGTGGGCGCTGGTGCTGTGGATCTTATTGTAGGGGCTCGCAATGAGGCTGGCCCATTCAAATCACTGGGCGAGTTTTCGCGGCGTGTTGGGGCAAAAGCGTTGAACCGCCGCGCGTTAGAAAGCATGACGAAAGCAGGGGCCTTTGACACACTGAATCCAAACCGTGCCGCTGTGCTTCAAGGTGTTGATAGCATTATCGGCATAGCAAACCGCTCGGCCTCGGAAGCAGCTGCTGGCCAAAATGATATGTTTGGCGGAATGCAAACAGCAAGCGACGAATTGGTTTTACCACCCCGCGACGCTTGGACACCGATGGAGAAATTGGCCCAAGAATTTGAAGCCGTGGGCTTTTATTTATCAGGACACCCGCTGGATGAATACACCAAACCATTGGCAAGGCTGGGTGTTGAGTCATGGGTCTCATTTCAAGAAAAGATTTTGACAAAAGGGGCAACTGCGGCAAAGCTTGCTGGCACCATCACTTATAAACAAGAGCGCAGATCCAAGAACGGCAACAAATTTGCCTTCGTCGGATTTTCTGATCCTACGGGGCAATTTGAAACGATTGTGTTCTCCGATACTTTGAATGTGGTCCGTGATTTATTAGAGCCCGGCGTTGCCGTAATTGCGCGTGTAGAGGCTGATGTTGATGGTGAAGAAATTAAACTTCGCCTTCAAGGTCTTGAAATTTTAGATAAGGCAGCAGCAGCAGTTGTACAAGGTATTCAAATTTTTATTCGAGACACCAAATCACTCGAGTCGATTGCCAAGCGTTTGGAGCCCGGTGGTCGGGCGCCAGTGCGCTTAACTTTGATGACCGAGGATGGTGGTGAAATCGATATAGGACTGGGCTCGAAATTTGCAATGACACCGCAAGTGCGCGGCGCAATAAAGGCGATATCAGGCGTTGTCGATGTGCAAGATTTATAGAACGGGAGGTATAGCAAGTGTCGGCATTTGACCACGATCAAGTTGCTTTACGAATTCAATAGCTACACCTTGATCCAAATAACGCACAACGCGGCCACGCATTTTTCCGAGCATCACAAAAGTTCCAACACTTGGCATAACTTCGGTTTTAATAGCTGCACCGGAAACTGAAATATCTATCACTTCACAATTATAAACACGGCCATCTGGCAAAGAAATTTGAGACTGCTTTTCGGTAGGCTCGTAACGTGCGTGACGGCGGCCTTCCTCAGCACTTGGGTCACGCTCTTTTAAAAATTTAATACGTTGTTGAAGCCGTTCAAGCCGGGCCCCTTGCAACGTGAAATTTACGCGAAATCCACCGGGAATTGGTTGCGATGTAACGGCTTCAATTCGACCAATCTCTTCAAGATAAGCGACAATATATTGTCCCACACCAACAAAATCTGGTGTTAAAAAACTTGCACCTTCAAGGGTCACATCCACAACTTGACAGGCATGTTCAGTCATATCTGGCAACATGAAACGACCAAATATAATACCCAAGGCCTTTGACATGCCCGGTTGTGGAGAGTGTTCGATGTTTAATGCGCTCACGTTTGACCTCTACTGCTGGCCCTTACCGTCTCTCCCCGGGCGCCTTGGAACGGTTCTGCCGCTCCAGCTTTGATTGTCAACTGCTCAGGTAAAGGCTGCGTTAACAAACTGCTTTGGTCAAAACTTTAATTGTGAAGTCAGCGCAAGCCACCTTGAATAACTTTAAGCTGCAAAGGTGCTTTGCGCCCTACATTTTCGAGGAGTTGATCACCAATGCCGTGTTCTGTCCAAATCATGCGGGCCGAAACCAGCTCGCGCTTATGGTAAACAAATGTCGGTTTTGGATTGCTTTCGATAAATGGGAAAATGCCACCGAAAATCTCTACAGCTGCATGTTTACCAGTTTGAACCGGAAGCCCAATCATTTCCGCTGCAATCACATCATTATGTTCCGAAATGAAGCGCATCCGAATCAAGCAGGGTTGTAAGCGGTCTTTGCTGATGTCCAAGCAGTTGCCGATCACAATACGTTCGAAATTATCCCAACCTGTCAAAGCATCCAGGCCGGTCATTTCGTGTCCAAACATTTCGCAGAGCTTGGTTCCAGCCAACCGGAACCGCCAAGGCTTCGAGCCATCAATATGTTCAATGATGCTTAAGAATGGCACAATTTCCACGATTTGCCGAAGGTCAACTTCGTCTTTACGCGGGCAGGGGCGTTCCGCTCTCAAACTTTCCCAATAACGAAAAAGACTGCGGCAACCGGGATGCATAATTTTAGTTGCCGCCGAGTCAATTTCAGTCTTGTCAGAAACGAGCATAAGTTTAACCTCAATATGAACGAACAGCAGGCTGTGTCATTCGGGAACGATTGAGATTGGATTTGCATGTGCCGTGCCAGAAGGACGAACCACTGTGGTTGAAGACCAAAATATAAAACAAGCTGACGAAAATATAGTCGGAAACAATTCTCTGCCACCTGTGGTTTTAGCTGTGCTGGCAATTTTGGTCGGCATTCACATGGCATTGCAATGGGGCGGCTTAAATTGGCAATTGCAGGCTCAATATGCTTTCGCCTTCATCCCAGTTCGACTGACTTATGCGATTTTTCCACAAATCAAAGGATCAGCATATTGGAGCATGTTAACTTATGGCTTTATCCACGCTGATTGGGCCCATTTAGGATTTAACAGCCTGTGGCTTTGTATTTTTTCGAAGCCGATCGTGTTGCGGTTGGGATCATGGCGATATTTGGTGCTTTTGCTCTTGAGCATTGTTGGTGGCGCTTTAGGAAGCTTGGTTGTGCACTGGGGCGAATTTTTAGTGATGATTGGCATCTCAGCTGGGGTTTCTGGCCTCGTCGCAGCGGCTATCCCGATCATGTATGCACCCGGAGGCAGGTGGGGAATGAGCTCTCCTGAACATATGGCATTGGTCAAACCACTCACACCCTTCGAAATTTTAACTCAACGTACGCCGCTGCTTTTCACTTTGTTGTGGCTCGGGCTCACATTATTCACCGCAACCACTCAATATTTTACGGGCACCGCTTTTTTAGAAGAGCGCGTGGTGGCATGGGAAGCACATTTGGGTGGCTTTGTTGTAGGCTTAGTGCTGTTCTATATTCTCGACCGTAGTGCCAATCCGGCAGTGCAAACCTGACGACGCAAACGAAGGAGGACCACACAATGTCTGTTTCTCAAATTCTAAATGGCAAAAGCCGCGATATTATCACCGCCGAAAGCGGGCACACAGTGCGCGAGATCGCTAAATTGCTAGCAGAAAAGCGCATTGGCGCGGTCGTTGTAACAACTTCCAATATGACGATCCAAGGCATTGTGTCGGAGCGCGACGTGGTGCGCTGCATCGCCCATGATGGCTCGGCAGCACTTGACTTTGCAGTCTCCAAAATCATGACAAAAAATGTAAAAACCTGCGCCGAAGAAGATAGCGAAATGGAATTGATGGCTTTGATGACCGAAAATCGTATCCGTCATCTGCCCGTCGTAAAAGCCGGAAAACTTATTGGCATGGTCTCGATCGGCGATGTAGTGAAATTCCGAATTGGTGCCATTGAGCGCGAAGCTGCCGAGATGAAAGCTTATATTGCCAATTCCGGCTAAGATTTAAACTTTAGTTTCTCGCCTTCAACGACCCGGTAAAAACAACTCCGCCGCCCGGTATGGCAAGCATTGCCTTTGCCATTGGGCGTTACCATCACCTGCAAAACATCTTGGTCGCAATCCACGCGGATTTCCTGGACGGAGAAAGTCTCACCAGAAGTTTCACCCTTTTTCCAAAGTGAATTGCGGGATCTACTCCAGAAATGAACCAGACCCGTGCGGTTGGTTTCATCTAGGGCGTGCTTATTCATAAAGGCAAACATCAAAATAGCATTGTCGGCTACATCGCAAACAATGGCGGGGATCAACCCTTGGGCATCAAATTTCAATTCGAGCTCAAGTGTTTCGTCAATTTTTGTCAAAGCGAGTAAGCCACCCTTGGCGCACGAACCATTTCAATGAAACGGGCCTGCAGTGCTGGATTGGTTTTAAACTCACCCGTGAACTGCGTCGTAATCGTCGCCACATTTTTCTTCTGAACACCGCGCATAGACATGCAGGTGTGTGCCGCTTCGATCATGATAGCGACGCCACGGGGATCGAGATGATCGCCAATCGCTTTTGCGATTTGCGCCGTCATAGCTTCTTGAATCTGTAATCTTTTGGCATAAATATCGACCACACGTGCCAATTTGGAAATACCAACCACGGAACCATTGGGCAAGTAAGCCACATGAACGCGACCATAAAACGGAGCCATATGATGTTCGCAGTGCGATGAGAATTCAATATCGCGCAGCATCACCATATCTTCATAGCCGCTGGTCTCTGCAAACGTTCGATCTAAAACATCAGCAGGATCCTCCCCATAGCCAGAGAAATATTCCAAGAATGCCTTGGTCACACGCCGCGGTGTATCGAGCAAGCCTTCGCGCGTCGGGTTGTCACCAGCCCATGCGAGAAGTGTGCGAACAGCCGCTTCGGCCTCTTCCTTGGACGGCTTTTGAGTTGGCATAAGTGGGGGACGTTGGAGAACCTTGGCATCCATGGGTAGTTTTTTCCTTGGCAGCACATTGAATTGAACTAGCTTTACGACTACAATTAAAAGCCAGATCAGAATTAATTTCGGCGCTTCACAAACCTTATGTCGCACCCCATATCACGGCCAGACTATGTTAAGCAAATTATGAACAAGGCATATGGGAATGATTAACGACATCTACAACCGCAAAATTCTAGAATTTGCAGCAAACATCCCACATTTGCAGCGTTTGCAGCATCCTGATGCAACAGCAGTGGGCCATTCCAAACTTTGCGGATCCAAAGTGACCGTTGATCTCAACATGAAAAACGGCACGGTTTCTGATTTTGGCCAGGACGTGAAAGCCTGCGCTTTGGGCCAAGCTTCATCGTCAATTATGGGCAGTCATGTCATTGGCTCAACAGCACCAGAGCTGCGCGCGCTTCGCGAAACCATGTACAAAATGCTGAAGGAAAATGGCGAGCCACCAAAAGGCAAATGGTCTGAGCTTGAAGCTTTGATTCCCGTGCGCGATTATAAAGCCCGTCACGCGTCAACACTTCTGACGTTCGATGCCGTGGTCGATGCCGTAAACCAAATTGAGTCAAAACATGAAACTGCCAGTCACGCTCAAAGCCACTGACGCACCCATGCGTGAAGGTTCACGCTATCCAGCACCTTTCAATAAACCCTGCATGGACCGCACAAAACACCTGTTAGGTGATGTGTTTGGTCTTACCCAATTTGGTGTAAATCTGGCGGTGATAGAGCCCGGTGCTTGGTCTTCGCAGCGCCATTGGCACGAGAAGGAAGATGAATTCATTTACATGCTAGTAGGCGAGCTGGTGCTTTGCGATGACGCAGGCGAACATATTCTCACTCAAGGCATGTGCGCCGGTTTTAAAGCCGGTAATGGCAACGGCCATTGTTTGAAAAATTTAACAGACCAGCCAGCAACATATTTGGAAGTTGGCAGCCGATTTGCCACTGAAACTGCTTGGTATAGCGATATCGATATGAAAGTTGAAATCGTTGATCGTAGCTCGACTTACAAACACAAAGACGGCACGCCCTATTGAAAGCAGCCCGGCTGTTTACCTTAACTCTTCATGGTAAACAGAAGTTGGCGAGCGTTTACCATAGCTTACGCTGGTAAAATTCTTAAATTTATTGCATATAATTTTACATGAATTTGGTTGCGCCCGCAAAACTCCTCTCCAGGTATCGGGCAATACTCCAGAGGAACGGTTTGATCGCCAGCACCTTCAAACCGTTCCTCCAGCACCTTTTTAATAGCCTTAGGGGCGGGCCCGCCGCATCACCTGCACTTGAGGCTTAGCCGGTCCGGTCGCTCCTGAGTGGCCTCCTCGTTGCGAACAAACCGGGCCGGCACCATTTCCTAAAATTTAAACAAAAAAAGCGCCCCGTAGAGGCGCTTTTGTTTTGAAACTAAAATCAACTACTTGATTTTGGTTTCCTTAAATTCCACATGCTTGCGCACAACTGGATCATATTTCATGAATGAGAATTTTTCAGTCTTGGTGCGCGAATTCTTTTTAGTCACGTAGAAAAAACCTGTGTCTGCTGTTGATGCCAGCTTAATCTTGATCACGTTGCCTTTGGCCATAATAGTCTCTTCCGAATAGAATTGATGTGCTTTGAACCGCGATAGACCCCATTAAAGCCGAATTGTCAAGGATTAGCGTGTACATCCCTAACCGAGCCAAATCCATGCATCCGAAGCGCCCATTGCAGGCCAACAATGGCACCTTTTACAGGCTGAAGCAGCGCAAGTGTCAGCAATCCCGTTGCAGGCACCCATAACGCCAATTGCAGGAGCATATCAGGGTGCCAAACCCGCTCAACGATGACCACGGCGGGAATCACTATGTGTCCCACAATCATCATGGTGAAATAAGGTGGGGCATCATCGGCTTGATGATGTGACAAAACTTCACCGCACGAATTGCAATGGTCAGCAACTTTGATGAACTTTCTGAAAAGTTTGCCTTTTCCACAAGCAGGGCAGCGACATGTAAAGCCCCGCGCCATAGCTGATTTCCATGACCGCTTAATTTCGTATGTCATTTGCGTTTGAACTTTTTGCGTTTGCCAGCATCGCCGCGCTGTTTGAAAGGTTTGCCAGCCCGCCCTTCAGACACCATGTCAAAGCGCAAGCCACCTTTGACAGGCGCAGCCTCGACCAACTTCACTTGCACAATGTCACCCATCTGAAACGTCTCACCAGTGCGTTGGCCGATCAGCGAATGGCGCACATCATCATAAACATAATAATCCCGGCCTAAGCTCGAAGCTGAAACAAATCCATCCGCTCCGGTCTCTTCCAAATTTACAAACAAGCCAGCTCCCACAACACCGCCAATGCGTGCATTAAACGTGGCGCCTATTTGTGGCGCTAAAAATGAGGCAATCAATCGGTCCGTAGTTTCGCGCTCGGCAACCATGGCGCGACGTTCAGCAGTCGAAATCATTTCACCAGTTTCATCCAGCCGCGCAATGTCATCAGTCGACAAACCATCATCACCAAAATGCAAAGCCGCAATCAAAGCTCGGTGCACGATCAAATCAGCATAGCGTCTGATCGGCGACGTAAAATGCGCATAGCGCTTTAAAGATAGACCAAAATGTCCAAGATTTTGTGCGCGGTAAACCGCTTGGCTCTGCGTGCGCAACACCATCTGGTTTACCAGTTGTTCAAAATCTTCGCCTTCAACTGATTTAAGCAAAGTATTAAAATGCCCTGTCTTCATCACCTGACCCAGTGGCAATTCGCGCTGCACAGTTTTCAAAAACTGTGAAAGCGCTTTCACTTTTTCTTGGCTTGGTTGCTCATGGATGCGGTAGAGCAGGGGTGATTTTCGGCTTTCAAGCTCTTCAGCTGCTGAAACATTTGCTTGGATCATAAACTCTTCAATCAGCTTATGGGCATCCAATCGCAGCGGCACAATTACTTTGGCCACATTGCCTTGCGCGTCCAAAATAATTTTGCGTTCAGGTAAATCGAGGTTGAGCGGGCTCCGCTTTTCCTGCGCTTTTTTCATCAAAAAATAAGCAGCCCAAAGCGGCTTTAAAACAGGTTCAAGCAGGCCGTCAGCTTTTGGCGATTCTCGCCCATCAATAGCATCCTGCGCTTCTTGATAAGACAACTTTGCAGCCGAGCGCATGATAACGCGGGCAAATTTATGCGATGATTTGCGGCCAGATTTATCGATAGTCATAAAACAAGCTAATGCCGGGCGGTCTTGCTTTTCGATGAGGGAACACAAATCATTCGAGATGCGTTCTGGCAGCATCGGCACAACGCGGTCTGGAAAATAAACTGAATTGCCTCTGATCCGCGCTTCCTTATCAAGTGCTGATCCGGGTTTCACATAAGTTGCAACATCGGCAATCGCCACGATAATCTTGTATGAGCCATCATCTTGCTCTTCAGCCCACACGGCATCATCATGATCACGCGCATCGGGTGGATCAATTGTGATGAGCGGCACATCACGCAAGTCCATGCGGCCAGCGTGTTTGAACACTTTTAGCGCTTCCGATTCCTCGATAACTTTCTCAGGAAACGCGTTTGGAATACCGTGCTGATGAATGGCAATCAGCGAAATGTTACGAGCGTCTTCCATGTCACCAAGGCGTTCACGCACACGGGCCACAGGCATCCCACGCCCTTGGTCCTTGATAATTTCAGCAGACACCAACTCGCCGTTTACAGCGCCGCCCTCATCACCCTTTTGCACTTGCAAATCATAGCGAGCTTTTTTGTCGACAGGAACTAAGCGCGCACCTTCGCCCTTAATCACGCGGAAAACCGCAAGCACGCGACCCGTACGATCCGACAGCACACGCATCACTTTAGCTTTATGCGAGTAGGGGCCTTTGCCAGAGAGATACTCAATTTTAGCTAAAACCCGGTCGCCTACTCCAGGAGCCTTGCCAGTAAGCACTTCAACCAAAAGCTTGGGTGGCTTGTCATCATGCCATTCAACAGGTTGGCCAAAAGCATCGCCATTGTCATCAAGCCCGGTAATTTCGACTACACAGACGGGCGGCAAATCACCTTGTGCCACCATACGGCGTTTCTTTCCCGCAACTGCGCCGTCACCTTGCATATCCATTAGCAACGACTTCAGTTTAATTTTATCATTGCCCTTGATGCCAAAGGCTTGGGCGATCTCACGCTTGCCGATCAGGCCCGGTGTGGCCGAAATAAATTTCAGAATCTCATCGCGACTGGGCAAGCCCTTGGGTTGCGAGACTTTTTGTTTTTCGGTGAAAGACTTAGGCGGTTTCGTCAACGGTTTTTTTCACTGCTTTCTTGGCAGCCTTTTTTGCTGGCGCTTTTTTGGCAGCTTTCTTTGCTGGCTTTTTAGCCGGAGTTTTTTTGGCAGCTGCCTTTTTAGCGGGTTTCTTCTTTTTGCCGCCCCCGGCGGCTTCGCGTTCAGCAATCAAGTCAATTGCTTCTTGCAATGTCACATTCTCAGCAGTTTGATCACCGCGCAATGTGGCATTTGTGGAGCCATGTTTGACATAGGCCCCGTATTTTCCGGTGAACACTTCAATATCGCCTTCGCCATCAGGATGAGCACCTAAGTTTCGCAGTGCAGTAGGCTTAGACCGCGCCGACGGACCCTTGGCGCGTTTCTCTGCCATTTTATCAACAGCATGATTGAGGCCAATCGTGAACACGTCTTCCGGCGATTCTAAGTTTGCATAGACACCGTCATGTTTAATGTAAGCCCCGAAGCGGCCAAAATTAGCAGTGATTGGCGTTTTAGTTTCAGGATGAATGCCCACTTCGCGCGGCAAGGACAAAAGCTTTAAAGCCATTTCCAAATCAAGTGTGTTCACATCCGTACGGGCAGGGATGGAAGCCCGTTGTGGTTTCTCGCCCTCTACAGCTTGGCCCAATTGAATGTAGGGTCCAAAGCGCCCAGCGCGGCGCGTAACGGGAAGTCCAGTTTCCGGATCTTGCCCGAGCAATATGCCATCCGCAGGCACATGGTTTGCAGCACTTTCCGCATTGGTCGAAAGCGGCCTTGTGAAATTGCACGTGGGATAATTGGTGCAGCCCACAAACGAGCCAAAGCGGCCGAGCTTTAATGAAAGCTCACCAGTTTCGCAGTTCGGGCATTTGCGCGGGTCGCCACCGCCAGCAGGTTGCGGGAAAATATGCGGGCCCAAAATTTCATTGAGTGAGTCAATCACCTGCGTAATGCGCAAGTCTTTTACGTCAGCCAGATTGGCAGTGAAATCTTTCCAGAAATCGCGCAACACTTGCTTGTAAGGAATTTCACCAGCCGAAATCCGGTCAAGTTGTTCTTCGAGGTTGGCGGTGAAATCAAATTCCACATAGCGCTTGAAAAACGATTCCATAAACGCCGTAACAATTCGGCCCTTGTCATCAGGAATTAATCGCTTTTTCTCGATGCGCATGTAGCCGCGATCACCGAGCGTTTTCAGAATGCTCACATAAGTTGAAGGCCGACCGATGCCCAACTCTTCCAATTTCTTGATCAACGTTGCTTCTGAATACCGCGGTGGCGGCTCAGTGAAATGCTGGTTGGCGGCAATTTTCTTAACGCCCGTAATGTCGCCTCGCGCCATAGCTGGCAAACGCTTAGCGTCTTCATCTTCGCCGTCATCATCAAGGTCTTCGTTGTAAGCGCGAAGGAAACCATCAAACTTAACAACCGACCCTGTGGCGCGAAATGAATAATGTTTGCCATCATTTCCGGTGGTGCCCAGATCAGCCGTGGTGCGTTCAAATTCAGCGCTTTCCATTTGGCTCGCAATAGTGCGCTTCCAAATCAGGTCATAAAGTGCGAACTGCTCGCCATCCAATATCGCTTTCACTCTATCGGGTAAACGACCGGGATCAGTTGGACGGATGGCTTCATGTGCTTCCTGCGCGTTCTTCGCTTTGCTGGTATATTTGCGCGGCGCTGACGGCAGATAAGGCTCGCCAAATGTTTTTAAAATTGCGTTGCGGGTGGATGCGATTGCTTCAGGTGCCATGTCCACACCATCCGTTCGCATATAAGTGATGAGGCCCACAGTTTCGCCGTCAATATCCAAGCCTTCATAAAGCCGTTGCGCAATCATCATGGTTTTGGAGGACGAGAACCCAAGCTTGCGCGAGGCTTCCTGTTGCAAGGTGGATGTGCGGAATGGCGGAAACGGATGACGCTTGGCTGGCTTGCTTTCAATTGAATCAACTGTAAAGCGTTGTGCTTTCACAGCTGCTTCAATCGCCTTGGCTGAGGCTTCGTCTTTCAGTTGCAGCTTTTCAACGCGCTTGCCGTCAATGCTGCCAAGGCCTGCCGTAAATTCAATTCCTTTGGCGGTCGTGAAGGTACCATCAATTGACCAATATTCTTGGCTCTTGAACGCCTCAATTTCCAGTTCACGATCGCAAATCAATCGAAGTGCTACAGATTGCACACGGCCAGCGGAGCGAGCACCTGGCAATTTCCGCCACAGCACGGGAGAAATAGTAAAACCGACAAGATAGTCGAGAGCTCGGCGCGCCAAGTAAGCATCAACCAAATCCACATCAAGTTCGCGGGGATTTGCCATCGCGTCCAAAACAGAGTCTTTAGTAATCGCGTTAAAAGCCACACGTTGAACGGTTTTACCCTTCAGTGCGCCTTTCTTTTTTAAAACTTCAAGCACATGCCAAGAAATTGCTTCACCTTCACGGTCCGGATCGGTTGCCAGAACTAAGCGGTCTGAACCTTTAAGGGCTACAGAAATATCTGAAAGACGTTTGGCTGATTTACTGTCAACTTCCCAATCCATTGAAAAATCATCGTCAGGCTTTACCGAGCCATCTTTGGCAGGCAAGTCACGAACATGACCAAACGAAGCCAGCACTGTGAAGTCACGCCCCAGATATTTATTAATAGTTTTTGCCTTTGACGGCGACTCTACCACGACAACAGTCATTCAAATTTCCAATGTGCAAGCGTTCGGCTCATAGGCGGAAAGAGCTGAGGGCGCAAGAATTCCCTAATAAGGCGAAAAAATTACGAAACACAACCCGTGCACAACCTTAAGTGCGTTTAGTTTTCCAATGCACACCTTAAACGTGTTTCGAACGATGACAGGTTGAGTCTGAGTAAAGCTTGGATCACGGGGACAATATATGATGGAAAACTCCAATTCTAACCACAACCGTAACGATAGCAACAGGGCAAAACTCAATTTAAATCGGAAACTTGATCCAAAAGAGACAGCACAATACATCGCCGACATGACGTTGGAGCTGCGCAACTTGGCGAAAGCTGCGGACCTCAAATCCCTCAAGGAGTTGTTGGAGTTGTGCTTCTACGAGGGATTTACCGCCGCGAACCGCGTCCCACTCCCTGACGGAGAACTAGAACATTTGCGTGAGTTGAGTACCGCTTCGGTCGCCGGTTAAGCATTCGATCGCCTAAAGTTTGTGACGTTTGTGTCCAATTGGTTCTGTATGAGCGACAACGCGCTGGATGAGAGTAAATCTCTTTTTTAGCGCGTTTTCCATTCGGTCCACCACGTCATGCACAACATCGATTTTTTCACTGCCTTTAAACCGGCAGTGGTAGTGAACATAAAGACCACCATCTGTAAGTCTCACGCGAATGTTGTGAACATCGCTCAATGTTTTCTCAACTTTGGCCAATTGCAAAAGTAATCTTGTTACTGCTGCAATCGTTTTCTGATCTGCTTCATGTCCAGACTGTTCGCGAAGTGGCAGCGGCTCGATATGACTTTCCACTTCAACATTGCCACCCAAACCACTACGAATAGCATCCTCGAGCTCGGTCGCCTTTCGATGTGCGACCAAGAGCGAAGTTGAACCTTCAATTTCCAAATCAAAGCTCACAGCCAACTTGCCGTCAATGTTTTGAACAGTCAGGTGATGAACCGCGAGATTTCGTTGGTGAGCTATCAAAGCTATTTTTTCGAACGCCGTTTCGCTGTCCAGCGAAACCGGATTTGTGCTGATGGTAAGATCTGCATTCGGATATTTGCTGATGACCACTTTATTTAATTTGAGTTTTAAATGCTGCACATCTGTGCCGGGCATCATTCTTGAAATTATCACACCCAAAGTTACAAACAGGGCAGGACCAGAGGGTTTTACGCGTAAAATGCTAATACCTAAAACACCATCAACTTCTTCAACAGATTTTTGAATGTCAGCCGTAACACCGTCAGGGACAGTATCCAGCAAACTGGCAAAAGTGCTCCTCCCCAAACGAATGCCAATTGCGGCAATAACGCCGGAAACTAACAAGGCTGCAACAGCATCTGCCCACCATAAACCCAGCCAGACGCCAATCAACCCCAGCAGAACTGCAAATGATCCCCACATATCCGATTGAAAGTGCGCAGCATCAGCAGCCAATGCTTCACTCCCAGTGGCGCGCGCGGTTGCAGCCAAAGCGCGCGACCGATTGAGATCAACTACAATTGATACAACAACGATTGCCACGGCCCACCATGTAACCTCAACATCGGAAGAGCCACTCAACAAGCGCTTGACCGACTCAAATGCGACAAAAATAGCAATTCCAAACAGCAACATGGTTTCAAACAATGCAGCAATGCTTTCAATTTTTGCATGGCCGAAATGATGATCGTCATCGGCCGGTTCTGCAGCCCACCGCACCGCAAACCAAGTAATCGACGTTGCCGCAAAATCAACGAGGCTATGCACAGCCTCAGACAGCAAACCCAGCGAGCCCGTGAGCAGGGCTGCCACAAATTTCAACACTGAAAGCGCCGCACTCGCCGCAAGAGAGATGCTCGCCACGCGCTGCTTTTCTAAAAGATGCAAATTAGGATCAGGGGTCATACCAGTCTCTTTAACTCGCATACCTGCTATAGCAAGTGAGGGATTGTAGAATCCCCATCCCCAGCGTTTAAATTGACCAATGAGCATCAATCAATCCAACCTTATGCATGTGCCGGGCCGCAAGGCCGGTGCGATGACGTTTGGCCTGTTGTTTTTGCTCGAATCGCTCGTCCGTTCGTTCAATTCCGGCGTTCTTAGCATTCAGGCCTATGATCTATTGGGGTCCAGCCAAAGGGTGAGTGTGTTGGGAACCTGCACAGCGCTAACTGTGTTGGTGGTCACGTTATTGATGCCATTCATGTTGGCGCGGGTGCGCAGGCGCTGGGCTTACACGCTTGGCGCGGCCATGCTCATCGCGGGCAGTCTGGCACTGGCCACTTACAGTCTCCCGGGACAAATCTCAGGCGTAGTGCTGCGCAACATCGGTGCGTCCATCACGGGGGTCACGCTCCAACTTTATATTCTCGATCATATTCGCAAAGTGGATTTAACCAGCAGCGAACCACTGCGCTTGGCACTCTCGACGTTCTCATGGGTCGTTGGTCCGTATTCGGGCGTGTGGCTCTACCAACATTATGGGCCAATTGCGCCACAACTTGCAGCAAGCTCTGCAGCTTTAGTCGTGCTCGCCGTTTTTTGGTATCTCCGCTTGAATGATAAAGTCACCTTGCCATCTGGCACGCTGAAGCCTTTTAATCCGGTGGCCAATGTAGCCCGATTTACAAGTCAACCACGGCTGCGCTTGGCATGGACAATTGCTTTCGGGCGCTCGTGTTTTTGGGCCACGTTTTTTACATACGGCCCATTGCTGATGATCGAAGGCGGACTGGGCAAGCAAGCGGGCGGCATCATCGTTTCAGCCAGTCAGATTTTTTTACTCACGGCTGTTGCATTTGGCGCGATTGCTAAAAAAATTGGTGTGCGGAAAGTAATTTCAATATGCTTTGCGGTAATCGCACTTTCAACTTTTGCAGCAGGCATTTTAGGAGTTGCCTCGCCATACATGTCAGCGGGTTTACTTCTGTTTGCGGCCTTGTTTGCGTCGGGAATTGATAGTGTCGGCGGCATTCCATTTTTGCGCGCAGTCAGGCCACATGAACGGCAACGCATGGCCGCAGTGTACCGCACGTTCTTAGAGTTTTCAGAATTAATTCCCGGATTGATCTTTGCTGTTGCGTTATCATTTTTTGACGTCGGCAGTGTTTTTATTATTTTAGGGGTTTGCTTGAGCAGCCTCGCAATTCTATCATGGCGATATCTGCCTGAATCAATGTGATGCAGATTTTTAGAAAACGGGGCGATACATGAGCATTCCACTATTGGTTGTCGGCAATAAAAACTATTCATCGTGGTCATTGCGCCCGTTCATGGCGCTGGCAATGGCTGGCATAACTTTTGATGAAAAACTGATCCCGTTTGGCCAACCCATCGGCAATCCAACATTCATTAAAAAAATTCGCAAATACTCTAAAGCAGGGCTGGTGCCTGTGCTTGTTCACAATAACATCACAGTATGGGACACAATGTCGATTATGGAATATCTGGCAGAAACGTGGCCGGACCGTAACCTGTGGCCAAAAAACAAAGCAGCCCGCGCCATGGCGCGCTCGGTGTGTGCTGAGATGCATTCAGGCTTTCGAAATTTACGCAATGCTTGCCCGATGAATTTGCGCAGGCAAGTGAAGCCCGTTGAAATGAATGACGCAATCTTCAGCGATGTTGCAAAAATTGAAGCAATATTTAGAAACTGCCGCAAACTTTATGGAAAGGGCGGTCCTTTTTTGTTTGGGAAATTTGGCATTGCCGATGCCATGTTTGCTCCCGTTGTCACCCGCCTCGATACCTTTGCCATAGAAGTATCTGACGACACGCAACACTATATGAATGCCGTGCTGGCCACACCAGCCTTCCATGAATGGAAAGCCGCAGCACTCAAAGAAAAATGGTATGTTGCTGAAGACGAAGTTGATTAAAGCGCCGAAACTCTGCCGCCAGATTGCCGCAAGGCTCGCCCTGCCATTTCGAGTTCCAGCAACGTAGCCAATACAAGTTCAGCACTCATGCCACTTTCGCGAATGAGGTCATCTGTGGCGATGGCTGTGGGAGCCAACAAATTGTAAACCCGTTCACGCTCCGGTTCACCAACCGCAATTTGCAGCGTGGAAAATTCAGGCTCTGGCTCCAGTAATGTTGTTTGAATTTGTGCCCGCTCGTCATTCAAGGTGGTCATCAGATCTTCAATTGATGTGACCATAATAGCCCCTTCTTTAATAAGCTTGTTTGTTCCCTCGGCGCGAGGGTCAAGTGGTGAGCCGGGCACCGAAAAAACATCCCGGCCTTGTTCGGCGGCAAAGCGCGCAGTGATCAATGACCCTGACCTGAGGGCCGCTTCGACCACAATAATCGCGCGAGACATTCCAGAGATAATCCGGTTTCGGCGCGGAAAATGTTCGGCCTTTGGCGCGGTGCCCGGTAGCATTTCTGTAATGAGTAACCCACGCTCTGAAATTCGGCGTTGTAGAGTTTCGTTTTCAGGCGGGTAATAATTGCCAATGCCACCTGCAATCACGGCCGCCGTATGCACGTCAACGGAGGCCTCGTGCGCTGCCGTATCAATGCCACGCGCCAAACCCGAAACCACCAGTAGCCCTGCATCGGTTAATGCGCGGGTAATGCTTCGGGTAAATTTCATGCCGAGTGCAGAGGCATTCCGCGCGCCAACAATTCCGATTGTTTCTTTTTCCGCAAATTCAAGTTGGCCTGAAACGCAGAGAAGCGGCGGTGCTGATGGAATATGGGCAAGGGCAGGTGGGTAACCCAACTCGCCCATGCCCACAAATTGCGCAGATAGTTTTGCCGCTCGCGCAAAATCTTGCTCAGCTTGTTCGACGCTGTAAATTTTGAGTGTGCGTTTTAATCCACCCCGCAGTGAAAGTTCAGGCAGGGCCTCCAGTGCCGCAGAAGCAGAACCATAACGATTGAGCAAATTTAGAAATGTAATTGGGCCAACATGCTCTGATTGGCTCAGCCGCAGCCAGTCCAGTCTTTCGCTTTCAGAAAGCTGTCGTCTCTTACTCATGTGGTTTTCTTAAACGATGACTTTGGTTCTGTGCCAGAAAGCAAGCGCTGGATATTGGCACAGTGCGTAACCCAAATGACCACGCCGAGGATCGCCACTTGCAGCCATAAAGATGGAGCAAAATAAAGCGCCGCTGGCACACCAACCAGCGCAGCACTCAAGGCCGACAATGATGAAATGCGCCGTACCCAAAAAACCAACACCCAAGTTGCCAATGCTATCAGCGCCACAGGCCAAGACCAGCCGAGCATAATGCCAAGTGCCGTGGCAACACCTTTACCACCCTTAAAGCCCAACCAAATTGGAAAGATGTGCCCTGCGAGTGCTGCAAACCCGGCAGCCATAGCAGCAAGCGGCCCAAAATAAATTTGCGCCAGCACAACCGGGATGAAACCTTTGAACACATCGCACAATAAAGTCAGAGCAGCAATTTTGGTATTGCCCGTTCGAAGCACATTGGTGGCACCAATGTTGCCGGACCCAATTTTTCGAATGTCACCAAGACCGGCAGCCTTTGCCAACAGCAGGCCAAACGGAATTGACCCGCACAAATACCCACCAATAAGTGCAATAATATTTTGCATTTCGCCCTCCCAATTATGGAGCGTAGGTGTAAACCGTGCGGCCTGCAACGACTGTTTCTATAGCGCGGCCTTCTAAGGTTCGCCGCTCAAATGGTGAATTTTTAGAGCGCGAACAGAGGCTTGAAGCATCAACCTTCCAACTGAGGTTAAGATCAACCACAGTGAAATCGGCTGGAGCACCCGCTTCCAGGCGTCCACCTTCCAAACCCAACAGTTTAGCTGGAACTTGAGACATGGCTGCAACCAAACGCTCTAATGGCATGTTATCATTATGATAAAGTGATAATGCAGCACTTAGCATTGTCTCCAACCCAATTGCGCCAAAGGCGGCCTCCGCAATCGGCAGGCGCTTGGTGTCATCGCTTTGCGGATCATGCGAGGAAACTATCACGTCAATGGTGCCATCAGCCACGCCTGCCACTAAAGCGCGGCGATGGGTTTCGTCGCGTAAAGGCGGCGAGAGTTTGAAAAAGGTGCGGTAGGCGCCAATGTCGTTCTCATTCAAAACCAGATGATTGATCGACACACCGCACGAAACCGGAAGTCCTCGCGCCTTGGCGGCCCGCATCACTTCGACAGAAACCGCACAGGAAATCTGCGAGGCATGATACCGCGCACCCGTCATTTCGACGAGGCGCAAATCACGCTCTAGCAAGATCACTTCGGCCATTGGCGAAATGCCAGCAAGACCCAGCTTGGAGGCGGCTTCACCGGAATTCATAACACCTGTGGCCAGCGTCGGTTCCTCCACATGCTGCACAACCAACATATCAAAATCCCGGGCATACATCAAAGCACGGCGGAACATATTAGCGTTGCTCACAGCTTTGGTGGCGTCCGTCACAGCCACAGCACCAGCCGCTTGAACAAGACCAATCTCGCTCATCAATTCACCATTCAAGCCCTTGGTGATCGCAGCCATCGGGTGAACGCGTACCATTGCTGTATCGCGCGCCAGCCTTAAAATATAATCCACTATCGCCGCATCATCGATCACTGGCTGCGTGTTCGGCATCACGATCATAGTGGTCACACCACCCGCTGCCGCCGCCTCGGAAGCGGAAGCCAACGTCTCGCGATATTCTGAACCAGGCTCACCCGTGAACACGCGCATATCGATCAGGCCGGGGATCAGCAGCTTGCCTTTGCAGTCCACAATCTGTGTGGCAACTCCGACCATCTCACGCGTCACGTGAGCGCCAGCCGCCAGAATCCAGCCATCCTCAATCAGCAACCCGCCCAAGCCGTTCAAGCCTTGCTGCGGGGCAATCACATGTGCGTTCAAATAGGCGCGGCGATTTGATTTCATTGCGCCCTTCCAAAACTGCGAGAATGATTGCGAGACAGCGCATCCAGCACCGCCATGCGCACTGCCACACCCATTTCCACCTGTTCGCGGATCACTGACTGCGCGCCATCAGCCACGATTGAGTCGATCTCCACGCCACGGTTCATGGGGCCGGGGTGCATCACCATGGCGCCGGGCTTGGCGTAGGCCAGCTTTTCTTCAGTGAGGCCATAGAAATGATAATACTCACGCTGCGACGGCACAAACGCACCCGACATGCGCTCCAGCTGCAGGCGCAACATCATCACCACATCAGCACCGTCGAGGCCGGATTTCATATTGCGGTGAACCTCCACCCCAAAATTCTCAATGCCCGAAGGCAGCAGAGTGGAGGGGGCAACGACGCGCACCCGCACACCCATTTTGGTGAGCAGCTGAATGTTTGACCGTGCCACGCGGGAGTGCAGCACATCGCCACAAATCGCCACCGTCAGCCCCTCAAGTTTGCCGAACTTGCGGCGGATGGTGAGCGCATCGAGCAGCGCCTGCGTGGGGTGCTCATGCTGACCATCACCCGCATTGATTACCGCGCAATCCACTTTTTGCGAGAGCAGTTCAACCGTCCCAGACGATTGATGCCGCACCACCAAAAAATCGGGGTGCATGGCGTTGATCGTCATGGCCGTATCCAAGACCGTCTCGCCCTTGGAAATCGACGAGGTCGACACCGCCATATTCATCACATCAGCGCCCAAGCGTTTTCCGGCAATTTCAAACGAACTTTGGGTGCGGGTGGAGGCTTCAAAGAACAGGTTCACTTGGGTGAGGCCAGTGAGAATAGCATGGCGCTTTTCATTGCCGCGGTTGATTTCGACATAAGTGTCCGCCAGATCGAGCAGCGTGGGAATTTCAAGGGGAGAAAGATCGCTGATCCCCAGAAGGTGAGGGGATTTAAAAAGGCGAGGGCGGGGAGAGCGCGATGTCATTAAAAGCATTGCTTAGGGCGGAAGGGGATTCGGCGCAAGGGGTGGGGATAAAGTTTGGTTAGCGGAACCCATACAAAAGGTAATGCCAGCGAAAGCGGGCAACCTGCTTCACATAGACAGGCTTAGGACAACAAATATTATGCGTAAATCTTTTTTATTGCAGAACCAAAAACCACAGGATTGCTTGAAGAAACAACCTCCGAAGATTTTTGAGCAACAAATCGATTCGAGTACCAAGTGTCTGTGGAAGATTTGTGCTTTTCCAGTACCCGATTGACTTCGCTCTGAATTTTCTTGATTGTGACAACTTCTTTTGATGATTTTTGCATTTTTATCACTCCTCCCAAAGTGTCCTAAATTCACCTTAACGGCAGGTTAACCAATGGCAACAAAAATTCCAAATATAGAATTACCGGAACTCATTTTCGGTTTTGTTGGCGCAATTGGAGTTGATACCAATCCAACAGTTTCAACTTTCGAGACTTACTTCAAAGCCGCAGGTTATCAAGTGATTTCAATTAGAGTAACAAGCCTATTTGAACAGTTTAAGAGTGTTGTTCCGCCGAATGTTGAATTAGTAAGTTCGCCAGAGAAAGCTAGGTACGAATCGTCGATTAAATATGGCAATCAATTACGTGAAAAATTTGATGATGACTCTGTCCTTGCAGCAGCTGCAATATATGAGATAGTTAAAAAACGAATTGAAGAACACGAAAAATCTGGAAAAAACTACTCTGAAAAATTTGAGAAAAAGGTATTTTTGCTTAAGCAGTTTAAACGGCCGGAAGAGATTGAACTTTTGAGGTCAGTCTACGGAAGGCTATTTTTTCAAGTATCAATTTATTCTCGAAGGGCTGCCCGTGTTGAGAACCTATCGAAAATTTTTGCGGGAAGTGAAAACACCTCGGATTCAAATAAATATAGGACTTTTGCGGAATTATTTGTTTCTCAAGATGAAAATGAAGTGGGTGTTCCACATGGTCAACGAGTAAGTAAAATTTTCCATGATGCAGATTTTATTGTAAATTCTGACCAAGTTCATACAGACTCCGACGTTCCAAAACAGGTTCATAGATTTTGTGAATTACTTTTTGGCTCTAACTCTATTTCACCAACGAAATTTGAATATGGTATGTATTTGGCAAAAGCCGCCGCCCTTCGTACGCTCGATCTTTCGAGACAAGTTGGAGCCGCAATCTTTTCAAAAAATGGGGAAGTAGTTAGTTTGGGATCAAATGAAGTTCCCAAGGCAAGTGGTGGTACTTATTGGTCTGATGATAAATACGATGACCGCGAGTTTAATAGAAAAATAGATTCTAACGAGAAGCGTAAAAAAGAATTGTTGAATGAGATTTTCGAAGCATTGGTTCCAAATGAAAATAAGGAACAGCTGTTTCAAAAAAAGGCAATTCAGAATTCTCAATTTATGGATGCATTGGAATTCGGTCGAATAGTTCATGCAGAAATGTTGGCAATTTCTGATGCTGCTAGAAATGGAAACTCAATTAAAGATGCCATTCTTTATTCAACTACATTTCCGTGCCATATGTGTGCCAAACATATTGTTGCGTCGGGAATTAGCAAAGTGGTCTTTCTTGAGCCTTATCCAAAAAGTCTCGCGTCCGATCTTCACTCAGATTCCATTCGCATTGAGGGAATTGATCGAGCGAAATACTTGGCATACCCCGCCGTAGATTTTGAACATTTCTATGGTGTCACGCCAAGAAGATACAGAGAGCTGTTTGAACGGGGGAAACGGAAGTCTGACGATGGCGTTTTTCAAAAATATATTGGTGGGGTTGCTCGGCCTTATATTAATATGAAATTTCCGTTTTATGAAAGGCTTGAAACAACCGTAATTGAACAAGGATTGAAAATCCTTACAGAAATTGAAGAACTGAAAAACAATGAAATCTCGAACTAACAAATTGAACCATGCTTGATCCTGCCAACCCCGGCAAACTTTTGATTACGGTGACACCTCACTCAACTCCGCCCCGTGGACTTCACTTCCCCAGCCCGCGCATATTCCACAAATGCATCACGCACCTTGTCGAAAAACCGTGGTGGAAGAAATCCGTAATCATAAGCATCTTTGTTTGGCACTTTGCGCAGGTCAAATCCGGGCCAGGTGAATTCATTGCCTTCAGCAATGATGATCCATGAACGTTCATCGTCTAAACCTAAGTGCTTTTTGATGGCTTGCGGAATCTCAACGGCTTCGCGTTTATTCTTTGGCGCGGCGTGGGTGATCGGCAAAACAGTAACTATGGTTGCTTGGTCTTCTGTTTGTTTGGCGCAAAGCACAATCACGGTTGGGCGGTTCTTGCGGCCCTCTTCGTGGCCTACTCGAAATTCCTCATGCCAGAGATAGGCATAATTCAGAACAAGGCCCGGCTCTGGCGTTGGAATGGCCAAAACTTATTTCTCATCAAGCAATTTATTCAGATGATCGTGGCGGCTGTGCATTTTGGTTGCGGCGATGGCTTTGATTTTTTCGTCCGGCAATTCAGCCGTGGAGAAGCTGCGCTTTTGCGCTTGAAAGCGGGCAAAGGCTTCATATTCATCGGCTGGCACGAAATATCCCGTAATGTGGCCGTGACTGCTAACGGGGACTGCGCCTTTTTGCGCAAGCATCCTGTATCGCCCAAAGTTACGCGTGAATTCAGCGGCGGGAACGGCGGGTGATTTTTCCATTACCGTAATATACGCATTTTGCGTAATATGCGCAAGCCTTCCCCCGAACACACCATTCATTCACTTTCATGCGCTATCAAAGTCTCTTCTGGTTCAATCATAATGAAGCGAATAGGGCATTCGGGCGCAAATTGAGGTGTTTTAGATGAAGTTGGGCAATATTCTCGTCGCTAAGGGACTACTGACGGCTGAAAAAATTAACTTGGCGATGGAGCATAATGCGGCCAATGGCGGCAGGCTTGGCGACAGCATCGTGTCACTTGGGTTTTTAAATCAGGGCCAGATTGATCGCGTGCTTTCAGAAGCGCCGCAAGCGCCAACGTCGCTGGCTGATACTGGCATCGATTCAGTTTTCCTGCTCGAAATTGCCATGAAGGGCATGTATTCGGAAAATCTTGAAACGGCGTCTCAGATTTCTGAGGCGATGAAAATTTCAACGTCCGCCGTCAATCAACTTTTGAACGAAGCCAAAGAGCGGAAATTGGTTGAATCGCTGGCGGCAGCCTCCACCGGCGGTTCCATATCCGAAATGCGATTGGTGTTGACACGGGCCGGGCGCGAATGGGCGGTGGATGCCATGCAACGCGGGCAATATTTTGGACCAGCACCCGTTTCATTGGCTGATTATCAGCAGCGTATTCAAATGCAAAAAATTACCAATGAACACGTGACGCGGCAAGATTTGGACACGGCATTCGAAGGCTTGGTGATGACGGATCGGTTCATCAGCAGACTTGGTCCGGCCATCAATTCCGGCAACGCCATTTTGATTTATGGACCAGCAGGCAATGGCAAAACCACAGTTGCTGAAATTGTCGGCAAGATTTTCCAGAACGTGATTTACGTGCCGTACTGCGTCGACATTGACGGCGAAATTATGAAAGTGTTTGATCCGACTGTTCATATTCAAGTGGAGAATGTGCCAGACCAACCCGGAGTTACTAATTTGCGCCGCAGCCGCATCGATCCGCGCTGGGTCGCCTGTTATCGCCCCATGGTGATTACCGGCGGCGAATTAACAATTGAAATGCTTGAACTCAAATTTAACCACGTGGCCAAATTCTATGAAGCGCCGCTGCATATCAAAGCCCTCAACGGCACGTTTTTGATTGACGATTTTGGCCGTCAACGCGCCAAGCCGGAAGACATTCTCAACCGCTGGATTGTGCCGCTCAACAGCCGTGTGGATTATTTGACAACTCACAGCGGCAAAAGCATTACGATCCCTTTTGATGAGATCGTTATTTTTTCCACCAACATGCATCCCGATGATTTGATGGACCCTGCATTTCAGCGCCGCATTGGCTATAAGTTGGAAACAGTTGAGCCCGCAGAAGATGCATTCATTAAAGTATTTGTGGCCATAGCCAAGAAGCACGGATTGGCTCTGACCCAAGAAATTTACAAGCTTGTCGTCGATAGCATTCGGGCGAACGCGGCACCATTGGCTTATTTCCAACCCAAATTTATCGTTGAGCAGGTCTTGGCATCATGCAAGTTTGAAGGTCAAACTCCTCAATTCACGCCCGAAAATGTAACCGATGCCTTGGCCAATCTGTTTATCAAAAAATCTGATGGCTCAATGTTTGGGGTAAAGCGCAGTTAACGCAACGCATCCAGCAAGTTCTGTAGAATAATTGCGGCGGCCAACTTGTCGATGTTGGCTTTGCGTTTTTCATGGCGCATTCCAGCTTCAATCATTTGCTGTTCAGCTTCAAAACTGGACAGACGCTCGTCCCAGAATATTATCGGCAAGGATGAGAGCTTCCCAAAGTTCCGCGCGAATGTCCTTGTGGATTGGCAGCGCGGGCCTTCGGTGTCATCCATGTTAAGGGGCAAGCCCAACACAATCAGCCCCACATTTTCAGCCGCCGCAAATTTAATCAGGCTTTGCGCGTCGAGTGTGAATTTTGTGCGCTCAATAGTGTGGCGCGGAGTGGCCAGTTGTCTTGTGTAATCGGCTGTGGCCACGCCGATGGTTTTGGTGCCTAGGTCCAAGGCCATGAGGCGCAAGTTCATGGGCAAAGCGGCAATGGCGGGCAGGGCGGCATCAAGGAGGATGGACATGAAACTGGTCTTAGCGTTTTTTCTTGGCCTGGCAAACAACTCAACCTATGTAAAGCTATGAGCAAAAATCCTGTCGGCCCCATCGTAGACTCACTGCCCCCCGGCACAGTTCCTGACCTTCGCCCCATTCCGGGCCGTTGGATTAGGTTGGACCCCCTTAATGTTGAGCGTCATGCGAAGTCTCTCTACGCCTCGATCGACGGGAAAGACCCTGAAGGCAATCTGTGGTCCTACATGGCATACGGGCCATTTACATCAGAAGAAATTTTCACCAACTGGCTGCGCGAAAAACAAGAGGCGCGCGATCCGTGGTTTTACGCCTTTGTAAATCGTAGCTCTGGCGAGGCGCTCGGCATGGGTGCCTTCATGCGGGCTGATGCCGCCAATGGTGCAATTGAAATTGGTAACATCTGGCTGTCGCCCGCGTTGCAGCGCACCCGCGAAGGCACAGAGGCGATTTATTTGATGATGCGCCATTGCTTTGACGACCTTGGGGTGCGCCGCCTAGAATGGAAATGTGATGCTCTCAATGCACCTTCGCGCCGTTCGGCTGATCGTTACGGATTCATGTTTGAAGGCATTTTCCGCCAACATTTTATTATTAAAGGCCGCAACCGCGACACAGCTTGGTTTTCAATGTTAGATACCGAATGGCCAGCCGTTCGGAGGGTTTTCGAGACATGGCTGGCTGAGAGCAATTTCAATGCCCAAGGCCGCGAGATTGCAAAGTTGCAGCTGCGCTAAGGTGATGCTATTCAGCGCCAAATTCAAATAGGAATCTTAGATGTCTGTTGATGAAAAAACCGTGCGGCGCGTGGCCAGATTGGCCCGCATAAAAGTGGCAGATTCAGAATTGCCCCGCCTTGCAGGCGAGTTGAATGTGATTTTGAACTTTGTTGAGCAGCTCAATGAAGTGAACATAGATAATGTGATGCCGCTCACGTCTGTTGTTGAAGTGGATATGCGCCAACGCGCTGATGTGGTGACCGATGGTGGCTACGCCAAAGCTGTCACGCAAAGTGCCGCCGCTTCCGAAGATGATTTCTTTATGGTTCCGAAAGTAGTCGAATAATGTCTTTAACGTCTCTGACCATTGCCCAAGCCCGCGTGAAATTAAGGGCCCGTGAAATTTCCGCTTTGGAACTCACAGAGGCCTATATTGTGGCAATTGAAAAAGCCAAAGTGCTCAACGCTTATGTGGCCGAAACGCCAGACCAAGCCCGCGCGATGGCCAAAGCCTCCGACGCAAAATTGGCCAAAGGCGAGGGCGGAGCGCTGGAAGGCATTCCGCTTGGCATTAAAGATTTATTTGCTACCAAAGGCGTTCACACCCAAGCCTGCAGCCATATTTTAGATGGCTTCAAACCGGGCTACGAATCCACCGTCACCCAAAACCTCTGGGATGCAGGCGCGGTGATGCTCGGCAAGTTGAACATGGATGAATTCGCCATGGGCTCCTCCAATGAGACCAGCTATTATGGCGGAGTCACAAACCCGTGGCGGCGTCACAATTCGAATAAGTCATTGGTGCCGGGTGGTTCATCGGGCGGTTCGGCCACAGCTGTTTCGGCGCATATTTGTGCGGCAGCCACGGCAACTGACACAGGTGGCTCCATCCGCCAGCCTGCGGCCTTCACCGGCACTGTGGGAATTAAACCAACTTACGGCCGCGTGTCGCGTTGGGGCACGGTGGCTTTTGCATCATCGCTCGATCAAGCCGGACCAATTACACGCGACGTCCGTGATGCAGCAATTATGTTGAAAGCTATGGCATCCGTCGATTTGAAAGACACGACTTCGGTTGATCTTCCCGTGCCAGATTATGAAGCGGCCATTGGCAAACCACTCAAAGGTTTGCGCGTCGGCATTCCGAAAGAATATCGCGCCGAGGGATTGGCTCCGGAAATTAATGCGCTGTGGGATCGCGGCGCGCAGATGCTAAAAGAGCAGGGTGCCGAGATTGTAGAAATCTCATTACCCCACACCAAATATGCGTTACCAGCTTATTATATTGTGGCTCCAGCTGAAGCTTCGTCCAATCTCGCCCGTTATGATGGTGTGCGCTATGGTTTGCGGGTGCCCGGCGATGATCTGATTGATACATACGAAAAAACAAGAGCAGCTGGCTTTGGCCGCGAAGTGCAACGCCGCGTGATGGTAGGCACTTACGTTTTGTCAGCCGGATATTATGATGCATATTATGTGAAGGCGCAAAAAGTCCGTACACTGATTAAACGTGACTTTGATGAGGCGTGGGCGAAAGTTGATGTGGTGCTAACCCCTGCCACACCGTCGGCAGCTTTTGCTCCCGGTGAAATCACTGATCCAGTACAGATGTATTTGAACGACATTTTCACAGTCACTGTGAACATGGCGGGCTTGCCCGGCATTGCTGTTCCCGCAGGGCTATCAGCAGAAGGCCTGCCACTTGGCTTGCAGTTGATTGGCAAACCATTTGATGAGGAAACTCTGTTCCAGACGGCTGCCGCAATAGAACAAGCAGCAGGGTTATTTACAGCGAAGAATTGGTGGAGTTAATTTTACGTGTCATCCCCGCATTCATTGCGGGGGACCCATCTTGATCACGGAATGTGTGACATGGGTTGCCGGAACGAGTCCGGCAATGACAGCCTAATAAATTATGCGAGCGCCTTTTCCACCAGCCGCACCCAATAACTCACGCCGTGGCTGATGGCTTCATCGTTGAAATTATATTTCGGATGATGAAGGCCCGCACTGTCGCCATTGCCCATAAAAATCATGGCGCCGGGCCTTGCTTCGAGCATGAAAGAAAAATCTTCGGCTCCCATCATCGGGTCTAGTTTATCATTCACCTGCTTTTGGCCTGCCACATCACGCGCTGCATCCATAGCCAATTTTGTTTCAATGCTGTGGTTCACGGTGACAGGATAGTAACGCTGATATTCGACACTGATTTTAACACCGCACGCCAAGGCAATTCCCGCCGCAGTTTCTCTAATCCGGCGTTCAGCTGTATCTCGCATTGCAGGTTGAAGTGTGCGCACTGTTCCTGCAATTTCGGCCTGTTGCGGAATAATGTTATATGCATCGCCTGCATGAAACTTGGTCACCGACACAACCAGCGAGGCCAAAGGATCTGTATTGCGCGACACGATTGATTGCAAAGCAGACACCAACTGTGAGGCTGCCACAATTGGGTCAATCGTCTGGTGAGGCATAGCCGCGTGGCCACCGTGACCCGTAATCACCATGTCAAACTTATCAGCCGCCGCCATGATCGGCCCCTCACAGGCCGCAAAAGAACCCAACTCCAAGCCAGGTAAGTTATGCATTCCAAACACACGCGAAATTTTGAAGCGGTCCATCATGCCATCATCCACCATGGCTTTACCGCCTGCACCGCCTTCTTCGGCGGGTTGAAATATCAATGCAACCGATCCGGAAAAATTCCGAGTTTCAGCGAGATGTTTAGCAGCTCCCAGCAACATCGCCGAATGACCATCATGTCCGCAAGCATGCATTTTTCCAGACGATTTCGAGGCATAGTCAAGGCCGGTCGCTTCAACAATTGGCAATGCATCCATATCGGCCCGCAGGCCAATGACATCGCCGGGGCCATTGTGACCATTTATAATTGCCACAACGCCCGTGCGGCCAATGCCGGTTACAACTTCATCACAGCCAAATGATTTCAGCTTTTCTGCTATGAATTTTGCGGTCTCAAACACGTCATATTGCAGTTCAGGAATTTGGTGCAAGTGCCTGCGCCAAGCTGTGACTTCAGTTTGAATTTCGTGAGCAGTGTTGAGAAGCGGCATGAAAAGGTTCCGTAAGTTGCGTTCTTACAGACTCTAACACATCGTCATTCCCGCGAAAGCGGGAATCTTTAAATCATTTGAGAGGATTCCCGCTTTCGCGGGAATGACGTGGCGGGGTCCTAAAGTTTCACTATGCGCAGATATGGCTTTATCGTTTTCCAGCCTTGCGGAAACTTTTCTTTCGCAGCTTCATCAGAAACCGAACCCAGAATAATCACATCTTCACCTTGTTTCCAGTTTGCTGGAGTCGCAACTGATTTTGTGGCGGTCAACTGCAAAGAATCTATAACACGCAAAATTTCATCAAAATTGCGGCCCGTGCTCATAGGATAAGTGAGAATCAACTTGATGCGCTTATCAGGGCCAATTACCATAACGTTGCGCACAGTGGCATTATCAGCAGCGGTGCGGCTTTTTGCATTGCCGGATGCGTTAGGGTGAATCATGCCATAAAGCTTGGCCACGGTGAGATCACTATCGCCAATCATCGGGTAGCTCACTTCGCTGCCAGTCACGTCTTTGATGTCTTGCTTCCAGCGCAAATGATCATCCACGCTATCAACGGAAATGCCGATCATTTTCACGCCGCGTTTGTCAAATTCAGGCTTCTTTTGCGCCATGGAGCCAAGCTCAGTTGTGCAAACAGGGGTGAAATCCTTCGGATGGGAAACTATCAACGCCCACGAGCCTTCAATATAATCGTGAAAGCGAATGCGGCCTTCAGTTGTGTCCGCTTCAAAATCCGGTGCAATATCACCTAGTTGCAATGTCATGTCGGCCTCCAAATGGGTTATCTGTTCAATATAGGATGAAGTTTGTTCTTTTTAAAGAACAATTTTGCAGATTTGACGAACAGTTGGAAGTTTAGGCGGCTTGCAGTTTTGAAATCCTTAAAGCTTTGAGCAAGGCTTCGAAACAAACCTGATCAATTGCCGTGCCCACTTGACCCGCCATAATTTCGAGCGCTTTTGAAACATCCATGGCTTTTCGGTAGGGGCGATCGGCTGTTAAAGCATCAAATATATCTGCAACTGCC
Source organism: Hyphomicrobiales bacterium (assembly GCA_031418535.1). Taxonomy (GTDB): domain Bacteria; phylum Pseudomonadota; class Alphaproteobacteria; order Rhizobiales; family Aestuariivirgaceae; genus Aestuariivirga. Next base: position 29,617 of record JANOXS010000016.1, read on the forward strand.
AAAATGCGAGATTCAAGCGCAATCTCATCGCCCTTTAATCCTTTGGGATATCCCGTTCCGTCTAATTTTTCATGGTGGGCGCTGGCAATCGGTGCCAAATCTTTGAACGCTTGAATACGTCCCAAAATTAACTCAGAGAACTCTGCGTGGCGCTTCATCACCACCCATTCTGCATCATCAAGTTTTGCAGGCTTGTCCAAAATGGTGTTGCTCACACCGAGTTTGCCAATATCGTGCAAAAGTGCCGCACGTTTGAGCCAGCGCCGACGTTCGGCAGAAAATTGTAAAACCTCTGCAATCATATCGGCAAAAAGGGTAACTCGGTCGCTATGACCGCTTGTGAACGGGCTTTTGGAATCTACAACTTCAGCAAATCCTGCGGCAATATCATCCAAGAAATCATCATCCACAGTTTTCACGTGTTGGGCGGGTTCAAAATCATAAATAATCTCTTGCACGTCTTCGCTGTTCATCGAATCCCAAAATGAGGGCCGCTTGGCGAGGCGATTAAAGCTCGCAACAATTTCAGAATCAAACCACGTGCCACTGCGGTTGTTAATCTCGCGGTGTGCCGCATCTTCTCCACCAGCTTTTTGAAACACATCGACCACCTGTGCCAACAAGGCAATGCGCGCAAAAAGTGATATGTCAGTGCCAACCAAATTCATCGGCTTGCCGTTGCCGTCCCAATGTTCATCGAGATCTAAAATCCCTTGCGCCACATCTTCGTCAAAGCGCATTTTGCGGGCTATCTCTGCGCCGCGCTGGCACCGGGTTGCAATGAGTTCGCTCGAAATCTCGCCGCCATTCTGCATGATATTGATGATCGCCCGAAACCGTTCACTGAGCCCCGATTTTAATCCGGTATGCGAAAGCACAAAGCGCAAAGCTTGCGGCAAGCTGCCATTGATGCGCTTGAAATCGGTTTTGAAATTCAAATCATCAGCAATATACAATTCGCAAATCCGCGCGGCATTGCTGCTGCACCCTAAATCTTTAAGGAGGAGAGTATAATAAAGCTGCCAGGTTTGATGGTCATCTAAACCAATGTCGTTGGCGATCTGCATACCAATCCAACAGCAGCGCACGCAATGGCCCGGTGGTTGGCCTTCGGTTAAATCCAGCGCAAAACTGAGGGCGCCCAAAATTTCTGAAAGCTGAATTTCTGTTGACATAGTGCAGTCCTCACTCTGGACCGACTCTAAGGAGTGTGCGTTAAAAATTTATATATGTTGAGCATGTTCACGAAGACTTGAAAGGTGGTGCAGCATTCGTGTGAAGCAAGAGGGACAGCTTTCAAGTATACAAGTTCAACAGGAGTAACCATCATGAACCGACGCACCATTTTATCCGTTGCCGCAGTTTTGTTCACTGCAACTAAAGTTCTGGCCGCCACGAACGAAATATACACAGGCATCGTCGATGGTGTTGCAGCTGGTGGGTATGACGCCGTGAGTTACCTAAAGGACAGTGGCCCAAAAATGGGTGACGCTGCCAATTCTCTTGACTGGAAGGGTGCCAAGTGGCTTTTTTCTACGGCGGAAAATCTGGCTGCATTTAAAGCCAATCCTGACAAATATGCGCCGCAATATGGTGGATACTGCGCTTTTGCGGTTTCAAAAGGCAGCACTGCAAAAGGCGATCCCACAATTTATACTGTTGTGGATGGCAAGACCTATTTCAATTTGTCCAAATCAGTTCAGTCACTTTGGCAAAAAGATGTGCCTGGAAACATTTCAGCCGCAAATGCGAATTGGCCGAAAGTTCTCGAGTAAGACTAGGCTTTGATGCGCTCACCTTTAGGATCGTAAAAACTGCCAAGTTGAACTTTTGCCGGGTAACGCTTCCACGCTAACTCAACTTCCCATGCGCCACTCTCAATCCAGTCTTTTGTAACGCCACCCGAATTTTTGACATAAGCCAGCGCGAGGGACTTGTTCACCCGGTGCCCCCAAGCGCCAGATGTAATCGAGCCAACGATGACGCCGTTCCTGTAAACAGGTTCCTCATGGTACATCATAGGCGCGGTTTCGCTGTCGTCCGTAAGTGCAATGCACACCATGCGTTTGGCCAGCGAGGGCAGGGCCTTTTGAGCGAGGAGCGCATCTCGGCCCATAAAACCTCCGGCCTTGTCCCATGCAATTGCAAAACCAAGCCCTGCTTCCAGAGGAGTTTCTTCGTCAGAAATATCATGCCCCCAATGGCGATAGCCTTTTTCCATGCGGCCATTATTCATGCTGTGCATTCCAGCCGGCGTTAAATTGAATTGGGCTCCCACTGCCTGAATTGTTTCAAATATGTGGCCTGCAAATTCTGCGGGAATATACAATTCCCAGCCCAATTCTCCAACATAAGTAATGCGGCTGGCCCGCACCCGCGCAAAGCCAATTTCAATCTCTTGCGATGTGCCAAATGGGAAAGCTGCATTTGAAAAATCCGCCCCCGAAACTTTCTCTAACAATGCGCGCGATTTCGGCCCCATGATAGTCAGCATCGGGAGCCCTGACGTTACATCTGTTGCAACACAATGCGCATCAGCAGGCGTGTGACGCTTGAGCCATGCCATATCGCGGGTTTGCGGCACAGCACCCGTTACCACCAGAAATTTATCAGCTGCCAATCTGGTAATAGTCAAGTCAGCCTCAATACCACCGCGTTCATTTAGCCATTGCGTATAAACAATTCGCCCCGGTTCAACGTCCACATTATTGGCACTGATGAAATTCAAAACCTTGCAGGAATCGCGCCCTTCAACTTGGTATTTTGCAAAGGATGATTGATCAAAAAACACGCAATCATTCATCAAAGCTTTGGCTTCAAATTCGGCGCAGGGCCACCAGTTTTGACGACCATATGAATATTCATACACGGACTTCACGCCATCCCGCGCATACCAATTTGGTCGCTCCCAGCCATTAACCTCACCAAACACCGCACCCAGTTTTTCCGTATACTGATGAAATGGTGAACGCCGCACACCACGGGCCGTCTCCGCCTGACGATAAGGCCAATGCATGGCATAGAGCAGCCCTAGCGTTTCACTCACGCGCGTTTGCACATATTTTGCGGTCGATTGAAATGGATGAATGCGTCTGATGTCAATGCCGTTCACATCCATGGGCGGATGGCCATTCTTGATCCAATCGGCCAAAACCAATCCCGCACCACCCGAAGATTGAATGCCGATGGAATTAAAACCCGTTGCCATGAACAGGTTTTTTACTTCAGGTGCTTCGCCAAGATAATAGCGATTATCAGGCGTGAAGCTTTCGGGGCCATTAAAGAACAATTGGATACCCGCCGTTTCAAGGAGCGGCACACGATTGATGGCATTGGCCAAAATCGGTTCAAAATGATCCATGTCTTCGGGCAGGGTGACAAACGCATGTTCGTCATCAATGCCGCCACCACCCCAAGGTTTTGCGATAGGTTCAAATGCCCCAACCATAAGTTTGCCAGCATCTTCCTTATAGTAAGTGCATTCATCTGGCACACGCACAACAGGCATATTCCGCGGCAAATCTGCGATAGGTTCGGAGACAATATAAAAATGTTCGCACGCGTGCAGCGGAATGTTGACCCCAATCGACCGGCCAAGTTCGCGGCTCCACATGCCAGTGGCCATAACAACTTTGTCTGCATGAATTGTACCGTCCGTGGTTTCCACGCCTGTGGCTTTTCCGTCTTCAGTGAGAATGCGTGTGACTTTCACATTTTCAAAAATTTTAGCGCCGCGGTTGCGCGCACCCGCAGCCAGCGCCTGTGTAACGTCAATCGGGTTCACCTGACCATCTTTAGGCAAATATACACCACCTTTGACACCGTCCATATTATAATGGGGCACGCGCTCTTTAATTTCTGCCGTCGAGATCACTTGAACATCAAGGCCAAAGTTTTTCGCCATAGAAGCGCCGCGCAGAAGCTCCTCCAAGCGCCCATCATTCAGCGCCATGGAGATAGAACCGTTTTGCTTGAAGCCCGTAGCCTGGCCCGTTTCTTTTTCTAAACCTTCAAATAATCCGGCAGTATATTTCGCAAGCTCGGTTAAATTCCGCGATGCGCGAAGCTGGCCAACCAAACCTGCCGCATGCCACGTTGTGCCAGAGGTGAGTTGTTTGCGCTCCAGCACGACGACATTGGTGATGCCAATTTTCGTCAAATGATACGCAATCGAACAGCCCACAATGCCACCGCCAATGATCACGACATCAGCTTGTTTTGGAAGTTGTTTCGACATGTGGCACCCGTTGGCTAACTGCGTTAGAAACACACTGTGCCAGAACCGATTTTCCTTTGCGAGCGCAAAGACCTTTCGCTATGGTGTAACAAATTCACTAGGACCACAATGATGTATCAAGGCGATATTATTCCCACCGAAGCCCACTCCCGCTTGAAGGGCAACTCTGCTGCCGTTCTCATCGACGTGCGCACCCAGCCGGAATGGACTTTCGTGGGCGTACCTATGGTAGAGCGTTTGGTAAGGTTGTCTTGGCAGGTTTATCCATCGATGGATGTAAATGCCCGCTTTGTTGATGAAGTCAACGCCATGGGACTTCCCAAAGACACTGAAATCTTATGCCTTTGCCGTTCAGGTGCCAGATCAGCTTCCGCCGCTAACGCATTGACTCAGGCTGGTTATACGAATTGTTGGAATGTAGCCCAAGGCTTTGAAGGTGACAAAGATGCAGGCGGCCACCGCGCCAAAGTGAATGGCTGGAAAGCCGCTGGACTTCCCTGGGTTCAAAGCTGATGACCAAAAAAACGAGAACGAAAAACGCTCCTTCGTGGGGCGATGCGACAAAATTGGTGCGCGGCGGTTTAGAGCGCACAGCATTTGGCGAAACGTCTGAAGCTTTATTCCTCAATTCAGGCTTTGTTTATGACGCCCCTGAAACTGCTGAAAAGCGCTTTTCTGGCGAAGATGATGGCTATGTTTACGGCCGCTATGGTAACCCAACGGTTTCAATGTTCGAAGAGCGTTTGGCGTTGCTTGAAGGTGCAGAAGCTTGTTACGCCGTGGCTTCGGGCATGGCGGCAGTGTTTGGTGCTCTTGCTTGTCAATTGAAAGCAGGCGACCATATCGTTTCGTCTAAGGCTTTATTCGGATCATGCTATCAAGTGATCACCCAAATTCTCCCGCGCTTTGGCATTACGCATACTTTGGTCGATGGCTCGGATTTATCTGCCTGGGCCGCCGCCATGACTCCGCAAACCAAATGCGTGTTTTTAGAAACGCCCTCAAACCCAACATTGGACGTGATCGACATTGCCGCTGTTTGCGAAATAGCCAAGGCTGCAGGCGCATTAATCGTGGTCGACAACATTTTCGCAACTCCCATTTTGCAAAAGCCATTGAAGATGGGTGCTGATGTCATTGTCTATTCCGGCACCAAACACATGGACGGGCAAGGCCGCATTTTGGGTGGTGCAATTGTGTGCACGAAGAAGTTTAAAGAAGAACAGCTGAAACCATTCCTCCGCCATACAGGACCATCCATATCTCCCTTCAACGCTTGGATTTTGTTGAAGGGCCTAGAAACCATGAAACTGCGCGTGGAAGCACAAAGCATTTCGGCTGAAACAGTAGCACAACATTTAGGTGCAACTAAAGTTGTGTCTCGTGTGCTTTATCCATTCCTTGAAAGCCATCCGCAAATGGCCTTAGCCAAAAAGCAAATGAGCATGGGTGGAACCATGGTGACGTTTGAAGTGGACGGTGGAAAAGCAAAGGCCTTTGACGTGCTACGCCGTTTGAAGTTGATCGACATTTCAAATAATCTTGGCGACGCAAAATCTTTGATGACGCATCCAGCCTCCACCACGCATCGCAACATTGGCCAAGAAGCCAGGGCCATGATGGGGATTACCGATGGCATGTTGCGCCTTTCAGTTGGTCTTGAAGATATCAAGGATATCATCGAAGACTTGAAGCAGGCACTCTCTGGTTAAATTCGTTTGCCGAAAATTGAACGACCATCGCGCGGCCTGTCGTGATATTGTTGTGCGGGTTTACGGTGCGATTGCTGTGGTTCAGGATTGCTCAGCGAATTTTGCGCCAACAAAGCATTTTGGATGGCCTGTTCATAGCGTTCACTGGTTTGAATATTGGCAGTGTAATTTGCATCATCAAAAGTGCTGTTGGCAGCAACGCCCAGAGCCGGACCGTAATCATTGGGGCCTGTGTCCCCAGCTAAGCATCCACATTCAATAAAGTGCCAAATGCCACCGACATAGGGCACGAAAATTATAAGATACCACCATGCAGATTTGCCGCGGTCATGATATCTTTTGGCTGTTGCACAAAAGCTAAACCAAAAATTTAACGGCAGAATTGCTGCAAGCAATCCGAGACTTTGCAGGATTGCTGTGGTCTCACTTTTGCCTGCAGCGAACAACGGGACCAATGCAAAAATAAACAGCGGAATGACTGCCAAGTGCACCAACCAATATTGGCCACGGCTTATTCGGCCTGAAGGACTGAAAAACAGTTTGAACATGAACCCCACCTCTTAGGGGTCAGTATCAATTATCAGCTCTTGCTTTAATGTTAACGGCTTTCAAGCGAACGAAAATTAGTAAATGTCGCAATAATCAGCCAGTCACAATCCTGAACATGCCTATGGCCATGGCCAACATTCCGACAACCACTGTCAGCTCACGGCGTGGTGCAATTTTAGAAAGATAGCCACCCGCAAGGGCCGCTGGCAGTCCGCCGATTACCAATCCTGCAACAGGCATAAACACCGTGTGCCAATCAGCGCCGCCTTGCCAATGGCCAATGAAGAAAGCAAATACGAAAGATAAAAACACTGCCAAGCTTACGAAGAATTCGGCGATGTTTGTTGATCCAATAGCATAGCGTGATTCAACGCCAGCGCCCAAAAGGCCAGTGGTTACAATGGGCCCCCAACTGCCGCCGATGCCTTCTACCATGCCACCTAAAAAGCCGACGAAATGAGCAAAGAATTTTGGCATCTTGTGCGCTACTATGTTTTTGAAACCGCGATAAATAATCAAAGCCCCAACCCCTAAAAGATAGGCATTGATGAGATGAAACAAAAGTTTTCCCTTGAGGCTCGTCAATAATAACGCCCCAAAAAAACCACCCAAAGATCCAAACACGCAAAGTGCGATGAGCAATCTGGGTGTCAGATTATTATGCATAAAATGTGAGATTGCGGCTGTTGCCGTCGTCGGCAATTTGGCGGCATTCACGCTCGCCGAAGCCAACGCTGGCGGAATGCCTTGGGCCAAAAGAACCGACGAGGAAATGATGCCAAAGCCCATTCCCAATGTGCCATCAACCAGTTGGGCCAAAAGACCCACAAGCGCGAAAGACCAAAATTCAGACATAGTGCCTCTGCTTTAAATGCCAGCCGCTTGGCGGATTTCAGTTCTAATGATTTTTCCATTGGCCGAAAAATGAATGCCACACTCAATTTTATCTGTGCCCATCCACCGACCGGCGCGAGGATCATCCATGCTGCCGCCGGGAGCTGTGCAGGTAACAGGCACGCAACCTATCGAATGATAACCAGCAAGTTTAAGGGGGTGGGATGGCAATTGGTGGGTCACCATATAGGTTTGCAAATCCAGTGCTGTGAAACCTGCCAGCGGCTCCACTTTCAAACGATCACCATCAAGGGTCACAAATTTCAAATCGGCCCGCGTGGCCCCATGAAAACGTTTGCGTCCTGAAATCATCACTTCAAAACCAAAGAATGCTTTTTCCATCGGTAAGGATTTACGAATGTAACAGCACTTATCGGGGTTGGACAAATGCAACGTTCCTGCGGGGTCACCGTTCTCAATATCAGCCACATTGGGCTGAAACACGCGCACATCGGTGAGGCCCAATTCGCGGACCAAACGGTCGCGGTAGGCAATCGTTTCAGGAAACAACTTCAACGTATCAAGAAATATAATCGGGATGTTGCGGTCAACTTCCGACACCATATGCAGGAGCACTGCCGACTCAGCTCCAAATGACGAGAGTAAGCCAACCTTACCTTTATAATCGCGATTGATCGTACGAATTAAGTCGCGGCCTTCAAGGCCAGCATAGGCTTCGAGCAGATCATTCTCATTGTTTTTAGCCAGCATGAGGTTGTTCTTCCCACGCGGCAAAACCTTGATGACGTTGTGACCATACTTCTTTTTCCCCAGCTTGACTAAGCAGTCCACGTTGATACGCCAGCGACATGTGGTGCGCCGCTGCCTGCCATGATTGCAGCGGAAAACGATCATTTACGGCAAACGAGTCAAAGCCAACCTGTCGCATATATTGCAATTGATCCGGCAACAAATTGCCTTCCGCACGAAGCTCGCCGCGATACCCATCTAGTCGCAAGCCCTTGGCCAATGAGTAAGCGCGTCCGTCAGTGAACGCCGGAAATGCCAACACAATGATGGCAAGTTGCGACAGATAAGGCGCCAGCGCTTCAACACGATCAGTATTAGCTAGCGTCAATCCAAGCACGCCCGGAAATTCCACCAGTGTGTCCCAGTCTTTGGTCAGTCGCGCAAAACTGACGATGATTTTGCCCCCATCAGGGAGTTCGGCATCATCCAGCAATGTGGTCCATTCATCAGCGATGAAGGCGTTATTTTTAAGCAGCGGCATAAAGTGCCTCCTTAAATGGGGCAGGGCCCAAGCGGCGGTAAGTCTGTAAAAATTCTTCACCCTCTGAGCGCAGTTTTACATAAGTGTTGAGAATGGTTTCGATGGCATCAGGCACTTCATGGCCCGCAAAGCCTGGCCCTAAAATTGTACCAATCGAGGCGTTTTCAGAAGACGAACCACCCAGTGTGATTTGATAAAATTCTTCACCTTTTTTATCGAGGCCTAGAATTCCAATATGCCCAACATGATGATGGCCACACGCATTGATGCAGCCAGAAATATTAAGCTTCACAGCGCCATAATGCTCCTGCACTGCCACATCGGCAAATTTCCGGCTGATGGCTTGTGCGACAGGAATTGACCGGGCAGTTGCCAAAGCACAATAATCGAGACCGGGACAGGCAATAATATCGCCAATCAAACCATAATTAGAAGCCGCGAGATCAGAAGCTACAAGCGCCTCCCAGACTGCAAATGTGTCTTCAAGTTTAACATGGGCGAGAACCATATTTTGCGCATGGCTCACTCGAAGTTCATCGTGCGAGTAGCGTTCAGCCAGAGTTGCCATCTGGCGCATTTGCTCGGCTGTGGCATCACCCGGAATTCCACCTTCGGGTTTCAGCGAAATGTTGACGATCGCATAGCCGTCCATTTGATGTGGAGCCAGATTGTTTTTGGCCCAGCGCGCAAATTCAGGATTGGCTCGTTTTGCATCTTCGAAATGCGGTGCGAAACGCGACAGCTTTTCATATGTTGGGGCTTTGAAATATGCAGAAATCCGTGCCAGTTCGCGTTCGTCAACTTCCGTCGACTGCGCTGGGTGACGCGCATATTCCGCTTCAACTTCCGATTTGAATTTTTCAGCACCCAGTTCATGCACAAGAATTTTAATGCGAGCTTTGTATTTATTGTCGCGGCGGCCATAAAGATTATAAACCCGCATGATGGCTTCAAGATAAGAAATCACTTCTTTTTCTGGCAAGAAATCGCGAACCGTTACAGCAAGAATTGGCGTGCGGCCTTGGCCACCACCAACCATAACTTCCCAACCAATGGCTCCTGCATCATTCTTATGCATCCGAAGACCAATGTCGTGAACCTTCACAGCTGCGCGGTCATGCGGTGCACCCGTGATCGCCACTTTGAATTTACGCGGCAAAAATGAAAACTCAGGATGAAGTGATGACCACTGCCGAATAAGTTCAGCAATTGGGCGCGGATCAGCCAACTCGTCAGCGGCGGCACCTGCCCAATGATCGGTCGTCACATTGCGAATGCAATTGCCAGATGTTTGAATGGCGTGCATTTCCACATCGGCCAAGGCTTGCAAAATATCTGCCGTGTCATCCAACTTGATCCAATTATATTGAATGTTTTGGCGCGTGGTGAAATGGCCATACCCACGATCATATTTGTCAGCGATGTAGGCCAACTGGCGCATTTGCCTGCCAGACAATGTGCCATAGGGAATGGCCACGCGCAGCATATAAGCATGGAGCTGCAGATAAAGTCCGTTCATCAAACGTAAAGGGCGAAACTCGTCTTCGGTGATTTCACCTGACAAACGCCGATTGGCTTGATCGCGAAATTGTGCAGTGCGTTCGGCCACAAACTTGTGATCAAATTCATCATAACGATACATAGTTTAATCCTCCACAGCGGCAAACACGCCCGCTGTTCCATCTGCTTGCTTGCCCAAATCCAAACGAACAGTCGGCCCCAACGTGCGCATCCGTTCGCGAATTTCCACAGCCCGAATTTTGCCGTCCACACGCTCCGCTTTAAACAAGTATTGACCCGTGATCGTGGTCGCTACAACATCTTCTGCTGCCCGTATTTCTAATGCTGAGACTGCCAGCGGTTCTAACGCCAGCACCGCATCATCAATCTTTTCACTCCAAATCCCGGCGCGTGTTAAAAACACAGCATCACCATCGCGCAGGCGATTTGCAGTCATCACCTGACCTTTTTCTATCGTGCTCATGAAGCGGCCCTTAAAATTGCATCTTGAATATCTTGGCGAACGGGAAATGGCGTAATATCTGCGGAAGCTTTTGCTGTCGGCAAGCCCACATAAATAAGGGCAGGGCCAATAACGCCTGCCGTGTTCAATGCTTCCCAAAGTCCGCCGATCGTCGCAGAAATCACCCGCTCATCTGGCAACGTGCCATTCTCGACAACCGTCACGCTGGTGTCTGGCGCAATGCCACTGTCGAGAAGACGCGCTGAAATATCACCTGCCGCATTTACACCCATATAAATTGCAAACACATTGCCGGGCTTGGCCAGTGTTGCCCAATCTTGGTCAGCCACTCCCGTTTCAGAATGCCCAGTGAGAAGTGTGATCGAGCGGTTTTGCCCGCGTTGTGTGAGCGGCAATTTCGCAGAAGCGGCACAGCCAAGAGCCGCCGTAATTCCCGGCACCACGTCTACGTCAATGCCTGCTTGTTCCAGCGCGAACTGCTCTTCGCCTCCACGACCAAAAATATAAGGGTCACCACCCTTCAAGCGCACCACACGGCGGCCAGCTTTGGCCTCACGCACCAAAATTGCGTTAATCTCTGATTGTTTCGGCGAGGGCGCGTAAGGTGTTTTGCCAACCGGAATGCGCACAGCATCGCGCCGTGCCATTTCCAAAACACCCTCAGAAACGAGCCGGTCATAAACAATCACATCCGCTTCTTGCAGTTTGCGCTGCGCTTTCAGCGTCAACAATTCAGGATCACCAGGGCCTGCTCCGACAAGCGAGACAGAACCAACAGAAGGTGCTGCATCTTCTGTGATTGCTGCTTTGTAGCTCGCCGCAAAAGCCTTTTTATCATCTTGAAAAAAAGCATCGCGCACATGGCCAAAAAAGAAATTATGCCAAAATGAGCGGCGGCGATTGCCATGCGGAATTACACTTGCCACATGGCCGCGAAGGCTTGCAGCGCGAGAAGCGAGAGCGCCTAATTTTTGCGGCAACATGGCATCAATCTTGGCGCGTATGCCTTGTCCCAAAACCGGAGCAGTGCCTTCTGTGCCGATTGCTATCACCACGGGGTCACGGTCTACAATCGACGGCACGATAAACGTGGAAATCTCGGCTTGGTCGACAGCATTAACCGGAATGCCGCGCGCTTTAGCTTCCTTGCTGACGCGCAGATTTAACTCTGGATCGGCCGAATAGACCAAAGCAGCACCATCCAGCAAATACCCAGCAAACCGAGTGGAAAGCCATTCAACGCGCTTGTGCGATTTCAATTCGTCGTGAAGGGCGGCGGCAATTACATAAATTTTGGCATCAGTTTTCAAAAGCAGACGAATTTTCCGCAAGGCTTCTTCGCCACCGCCGACAACGATGACCTTACGATCTTTCAGATCGAAAAATATCGGAAAATAACGCATCTACTAATCTCCGTTCGTTTGGCCGTACAAAATTCTATTTACCGAAACCCACGATTTTCATTGAAAAATCGCATTTTACCATTCAAGATAAGAACATTCAGAACATCGTTCTTTATAACGAACACTGGTTCTAAACAAAGGACAGCGAAATGTCAACGCGTGCAAAAGCAAAAAACCCGCCGTCCAATAACGGCGAATCCGGTGCCGAATTGGGTAAAACCATTCAGCGTCTGCGCAAAGCCTATAACTTATCACTGGGCGAGCTGTCGGAACAATCGGGCGTGGCCAAATCAATCATTTCTCAAATTGAACGCAACGAAACCAACCCAACGCTTTCGACTGTAATCCGCCTTTCACGCGCACTTGATACAACCGTTGATGAAGTACTGCGCGGAGACTCAAGTTCAGTGTTTATTGAGCATCAAACCAAATCTGGCATTCCGATGTTGGAAAGTCAGGATGGGCTGTGCAGGCTTGCAATTGTTGGTCCGCTCAGTTTGGTCGACAGTTTCCAATGGTACGATTTTCACGCCAAGCCCAAAGGGGTTCTGGAATCTGAGCCGCATCCGCAAGGCACAGTCGAACATCTTTATATTGTTACCGGAGAAATCGAGGTAACCGCCGGGGCTGAAGTGAAAATTGGCAAGACTGGTGAAGCCATTAGATTCCGCGCCGACATTCCCCACAAGATTACCAATTTAGGAGCAGGCGAGGCGCACGTCGTAATGGTGTTGGCTCTCAAACAGATAGGATCAAACACATAATGGCTTTTCCTTTAGATTCTGCCGCCATGATGGCTGAAATTGACATGGATTATGACGAGGCCTTGCGCAACATTCACAGTGACGAGCTTGGCAATGAATCTTGGCGCGATGTGACCTATGCTGTCGAACAAGGTTTCAGGCCATTGATGCTCGACGTAACAGTGCCCAAGGGCCAAGGCCCTTTTCCGCTCGTCGTGTTTATTCATGGCGGAGCGTGGTTTGTGGGTCACCCGACAATCTCCAATCCGAAATATAACAAGCTCAATCTCCATGAAAAATTGGTCAAGGCAGGTTTCGCAGTGGCACGGATTGCTTATCGGTTTTCAGCCGAAGGCAAATTCCCCATGCAGTTGCATGATTGCAAAGCGGCCATTCGATTCCTGCGTCACCAAGCGGCAACCTTTAATGTCGATCCTAAAAGATTTGCAGCAATGGGTGACTCAGCGGGGGCCCATCTTGCTGCTTTGGTTGGTGTGACCAACAATAATCCCGCCATGGAAGGTGATGTTGGCAAAGTCAAAGCCTCCAGTGAAGTGCAAGCCGTGGTCGACTGGTTTGGTCCGATCAATTTTCTAACGATGGAAGCCGAGGCCCGCGCCATGAAGGTAAATTGGCCTTCGCATGACGCCCCAGACGCGCCGGAAGCTTTGCTCATTGGTGGCCCAGTTCAAGAAAATAAAGCAGCAGCCATGGCGGCTTCACCACTGACTTATGTGACTAACTCTGCACCGCCATTTTTCATTCAACATGGCACCAAGGACCGTATGGTGCCCTACGCCCAATCTCAAACTTTCGCTGATGCGCTTAAAATTGCCGGCTGCGATGTAACACTTAAGCCAATCGAAGGAGCCGACCATTGTTTCTGGGGAGTTCCCGAAACTGGTATCGTTGAAGACGTGATAAGCTTCCTCACACGCGTCCTTTAGGCCCAGCGCACCGCATAAATCTGGGGCAGGGTGTTGCTAACCTGCTGCCAGCTGTCACCTTGGTTTTCACTGACCCACAGGTTTCCAGTACTGGAGCCCATCACCAAGCAGTCACCTGTTTCATCAACTGCCAGGCCATGCCTGAACACAATGTCATAGGCGTGTTTTTGTGGCAGGCCCTTTTTCAAACTTTTGAACGTCTTGCCGCCGTCACGCGTTCGGATGACCACCAATTCGCCATCTACCGGAATACGCAATTCATCTTTAATGCCGGGCACAAACCAAGCCGTGTCCGCATCTTTTGGGTGAACCACAACGCCAAACCCGAAGGATGAGGGCTTGGCATTCACACGCGTCCACTTTTCTCCATTATTAATCGATTTAAAAATGCCAGCATGATGCTGCACCCAGAATTTTTTAGGGTCGCTCGGAGATTGCACCATCATGTGCGGATCCTGACCATCGGGGCTTTCTTTTTCCGACGCTGGGCCCTGAGTAAACTTCATGCCGTGGGCTGATTGGGCCCATGTTAAACCATTGTCATGGGTCACCCAAACGCCACCGCACGAAACCGCAAGTCGAACCGTGTTTGAATTTCGTGGATCAACACAAATCGAATGAATGCCCGGAATGTCTGCCCCACCGCCCAACCACTTGTTGCGGTCAGAGTGTCGCCATAAGCTTTCCATCAATTCCCACGTGTCGCCCCGATCAGAAGAGCGGAACAATCCACCCGGCATGGTTCCACACCAAATAGTGTTTGGTTTGTCAGGGCCAGCAGGCTCCAACGCCCAAATCATTTGCGTGGTCCATTTCACAGGTTTCCCCCAACCATCCAAATCCACTAAGCCTTCAGGTTTTTCCGGATATTTGGGCGTGGTCACTTCCACCCATTTTTTGCCTTTCAGGCGGCGATGCAACTTCACTCCAAAATGACCATGATGAAAAGCAGCATAATCTGTTCCATCGCGCGGATCGTGCAGCGCCAGAGAAATTGTGTCACCGAGAAAATGTGCATCCATAATCGCCCAGCCTGCACGCGTCCGGCCAATTTCAAACAGACCTTTGCGCGTCGAAACTAAAATTTTGCCTGCCATTCTATCCTCCTGAAAGTGCTTGCATGATCCAGACTTCGCTGTCTTTTCTCACCGGATCGCTGAGTTTTTCCAAATCCTTGATCGCCAGACCATCAACCAATATGCGCATATGTTTGCGAACTCCGCCCTGATCATCAAGAACGTAAGTTTGCAGTCGCGAATTTTTAGCAAAAACAATTTCCAATAGTTCATACACCGTCTCGCCCGATCCCTCCATGGAGGGGCTTTCAACATGGCGGCGCAAATTTGAGGTGAAATGAACTTTGGCCATGCGGCACTTTATCAAGATGACAGAATTTGGAAAGGGGCCCTAAGTGCATACATGAACCGACGCACTCTGATGATTTTAGTACTTTCGCCCAGTTTGGCATTTGCCCATTCAACTAAGATTGGCACCATTGCCATTGGCCATTCTTGGGCCTTGCCTAGCACTGGTCCAGAGGCCCAAGTGATGATGCCTTTGGTTAACTCAGGTGTGACAGTCGATGAATTGATTGGTGCAACTTCGCCAATTGCTGCGCATATTGAATTGCAGAACGCAAACGCGGTTTTAGTTGAATTTACACTCGAGCCAAAGAAGCCATTTCCAATGCGGGCGGCGGCTTATCATTTGCACCTATTTGGATTGACACAACCAATTGAGGTGGGTGACAAATTTCCTTTGACTTTGACGTTTAAAAGCGCTGGCCAAATTGAAATTCAAATCCATGTTTCCGCAAAGGCTGGCGAATAACTTGCATCTTTTAAACCAGAGCTGGAACCAAGCCTTAGAGCCAGAATTTACAGCAGACTATATGCGCGAACTTGAGGCGTTTCTGGCCTCTGAAAAAAGTTTGAATAAAGTGATTTATCCGCCTGAAACAGACAGGTTTCGTGCGCTAGAATTGACAACTTTTGAGGATGTGAAAGTTGTTATTCTGGGACAAGACCCATATCATGGTTCAGGCCAAGCACATGGGCTGGCTTTCTCAGTGCCGGATGGCATAAGAGTTCCTCCTTCTTTAATTAACATCTACAAAGAGTTGAAAGCTGATCTTGATATTTTACCTGCGCCACATGGCAATCTTGAACGTTGGGCCAAACAGGGTGTCTTGCTTTTGAACGCAGTGCTAACGGTTGTGGCGGGCAAAGCTGGCTCGCATCAAGGGCGTGGCTGGGAAAGATTTACAGATGCAATTATCAAAGAATTGGACAATCAGCAGCGTCCCTTAGTTTTTATCCTGTGGGGAAAATACGCACAAAACAAAGCTGGTTTTATAGATAGCAAACGGCATCTGGTTTTGGCCTCAGCTCATCCGTCTCCGTTGTCGGCTCGTGCGGGTTTCTTCGGATCAAAACCATTTTCTCAAACCAACGCATTCCTACGCTCGAAAGGACTGGTGGAGATTGACTGGAGCTGATTGCTTTTTGGATGGCAGCAACCTAAAGCTTAGTCATGCAATTTTTCAGTTTTTTAAAGTCTTTGATATCTTTTGTCTTGGTGGCGTTGTGCCTGAGCACCTTGGCGTTAGCCCAAGATGTTCCGGCTTTTGAAAGCCTCGCCAAACAAGCCATATTGATAGATGCAAAGTCAGGCTTGGTGTTTTACGAAAAAGATCCCGACACTGCCATTCCGCCCGCGAGTATGAGCAAACTGATGACGCAGGCCATTATTTTTGATGCCCTGAAAAAGGGCGAATTGAAACTGGACCAAGAATTTGAAATCAGCGAAAATGCGTGGCGTCTTGGAGGTTCTCCTGCGGGTGGGTCTACCATGTATGGCGAACTTCATTCGAAGATTAAAATTGATGATCTGCTCCATGGTGCAATCATTCAATCGGCCAATGACGGCTGCATAGCATTGGCTGAGGGATTTGCAGGTTCAGAGCAGGCTTTCACACACCGCATGGCCACCAAAGCCAAAGAATTAGGAATGACCAATAGCACGTTTGGCAATGCGACTGGTTTGCCAGATCCGAACCAACGGATGAGTGTGCGAGATCTTTCGACAATCGCGCGCTACATCATCAACACCCATCCAGATTATTTCAAAATTTACAGCCAGCCCGAATTTACATGGAATAAAATTATCCAACAAAATCGCAATCCGCTCCTGAAGGATTATCCGGGAGCCGATGGCATGAAGACCGGATATACCAAAGAAGCAGGTTATGGCTTGGTTGGTTCCGCCACCCGAAACAATCGTCAATTGTTGATCGTTATTGCCGGCCTAGACACAATGTCAAATCGCAAAACGGAAGCCCAGCGTTTGCTCGATTGGGGCTTCAACCAGTTTAAAACCGTTGATCTTTATGAAGCAGGTGAAGCCGTAGCCCGTGCAAGGGTTTGGGGCGGGGAAGAGCGCTGGGTCAACTTAGTTTCTCAAAACCGCGTGCAAGTTGCGTTGTCACCGCAGGAGCAAGAAAAATCTGACATTCGCATGAGCTATACAGGACCGTTGATAGCTCCCGTAAAAGCCGGGCAGGTGGTTGGGTCAGCGCGCATTTTGGTCGACGGTAAAACCATACATCAAGTTGAGTTGGTGGCAGCTGACGATGTTGCGGCGATTGATTCAATGTGGAAAAAAGCAATGGATAGCGCCTTGATCATGTTGTTTGGAACATAAATGTTTATCACCTTTGAAGGCGGCGAAGGCACTGGCAAATCCACCCAAATTAATTTGCTGGGCGAGCGACTCAAAAAGCAAAGCCGCACTGTGGTGATAACGCGGGAACCAGGCGGCAGCCCGCAAGCAGAAGTTTTGCGGACTTTATTGGTCTCTGGTGAGACTGATCGCTGGTCGGCAGAAAGCGAAGCTCTGTTGAATTATGCCGCTCGAGATAGTCATTTAATTCAGCTCATCCGCCCGGCACTTGCTGCAGGATCAATAGTTTTATGTGATCGGTTCATGGACTCCACACGCGCCTATCAAGGCTATGCAGGCGCCTGCACGTTTCATCTTCTCGATGAATTGGAATTGGCCATTGTGGGCACAACACGCCCCACTTTAACTTTGATATTTGACCTTGATCCCGTTGTAGGTTTAGCGCGTGCCAATGCGAGAGGAGGCGGTGCAGAGGACCGCTTTGAACGCAAAGGCGTCGCCTTTCATCAACGGCTTCGGGACGGATTTTTGGATATTGCCAAACAAGAGCCTCAGCGATGTCGCGTAGTAGATGCTTCTCAAGATATCGAAACTGTTGCCGCTCAAGTCTGGAGCTTCATTAATGGCGGATGAAATTGAAGACCCGCGCGAAGTTGCATGGCATCCGCGCTTGGCGGCACAGCTCGTTGGCCACAGCGCCGCGGCGGATCAGTTTTACAAAGCTTTTGAATCAGGCAGGCCGCACCACGCGTGGCTAATTACCGGACCAAAAGGCATTGGCAAAGCCACATTGGCTTATCGTCTGGCAGGCCATGTGCTGGGGCAAAAAAATCAAGCCCAGTCATCGCGGTGGATCGC
>JANOXS010000017.1:0-19789 GCA_031418535.1 Hyphomicrobiales bacterium
GTGTTGGTTGCAATAAGTGTGGCACCCAAGCTCACGGCGCCGGACGTCACAGACGTTAAAGTGACAATGACTGTCTCGGCCCCTTCGACGATCGCATCATCAAGTATTGGAATTGTGATGAGGGCAGTTGTTGCCCCTGCAGTGATGGTGACTGTGCCGGAAAGGGCCGTAAAATCGGAGCCTGAAGTTGCCGTGCCTGAAACAGAGTAAGCAATGACTGCATTGGCGCCACTGATTGCCGATAATGAAACTGTCATTGTTCCGTTCGCGGGGCCTGTTTCATTGCCATTGGTTGTGTTTGCGATTGTGACCAATGGTGAATCATTGTCGGCGATGGTGTTGGTGGCAATTAGCGTTGCACCCAACGTGGCGAGGCCAGATGTGACACTTGTCAAAGTGATGATGACAGTTTCACTTCCTTCGACAGCAGCGTCATTGATCACAGGAATTGAGATTGTTGCGGTCAACGAACCAGCAGGAATTGTGACCGACAAAGGAAACGCTGTGTAGTCACTGCCAGATGTTGCCGTTCCACCGCGTGTGAAAGCCAAGACCGTGTTTGTGGCACTGACCGCAGTTTGCGTGACGGTCAACACACCATTGGTGGGGCCGGTTTCGGAACCGTTGGTGGTGTTTGCGATGGTGACAGTTGCTGCATCATTATCAGCAATTGTATTGGTGGCAGATGCGGGCGCGCCAATTGATGTGGAAACCCCTGACGTGACCGAATTGAGAGTGACAATAACTGTTTCGGCGGTTTCGACTATGGCATCATCAATGACTGGAATGGAGATTGTGGCTGTTGTCGCCCCGGCGAGAATTGTTACAGTGCCAGACAAAGCCGTGAAATCTGTGCCAGAAGTTGCTGTGCCTGTAACGGTGTAGGCAACGACTGTGTTGACGGCGCTCACCTTGCTCAACGTAAGAGTCATCACGCCAGCAACGGCACCAGCCTCGGCACCATTGGTTGTGTTAACAATTGAAACCGTTGCAGTGTCGTTGTCGACCACATTGATTGCTGGTGGGGGTGCTGCTGATGGGCTGACACCGCCGCCACTTGGGGTGATTGATGCGGGCGCACAAAAATGTGGCCCTTCAACAATTGCATCATCAATCGCTGTGACAACCACAGTCTGAGCTAGGTTCCAATTCGCACTGGTGAAATTGAGAACGCTTGGTGCAAACGTACATTGCGTGCTGGTGCCAATAGTAATTGTAGCGGCACCTGTTGGGACTGCGTTGAGGACGACTGTAAAGGCACCTGTTGCGCCGCCTTCAGTGGCATTTGGCGTGGTTATTGTCGCTGTAAAACCCGAGAAGCCATAGAACAAATTGAACTGCCCAGTGGTGTTGAAATAGCCATCAACCTGAATGCGGTAGCTGGTTCCTGCTACAGCATTGAAAGCTACTGTGGAGCCATAATTGGCGTTGACCGTTGAGTTACAGCCTGTTGTGTCGTCGTTAAAGCCGATCTGTGTCAACGCATTTACGGCAGCGCCGGTATAGACACCAATTGTTGTATCAAAATTTGTGAGTGTGCTTCCTGTGGGGTTACACGTGCCAAATGACACGAAGCCGCTGATCGGTGCGACCCACGTGTACCACTGCGTGTTCAGAGCGCCGCCACCCAAAGACAAGGGCTCTCCAGCTTCAGACGTCATGCCAACATTGCTGTCAACAAACGAGCCATTATTGCCGAGAAGAGTTTGACCTGGGAAAGTGTCATTGGCGCGAGCAGGCGCATTCAGTAAAAAGCAACCGAGCAAGACAACTAGAAGCAAAGTAAATTTAGAATTTACTCTACTTTTGATTGAATGGTGGTTCAACCCTATGAAATCCCATGAAATTTATTGCAAATCAGTCAAAACGTTACACACCATCGGTCCAACCCATCACATTGGCCGAACGCAGCTTTTGTTTTTCGTTTGGCGAAAGCTCAAAATTGAGAGCGGACGACGCAAAACTGTGAACAAAAAGTTAAATTAACGAATATGTTGAGATGGTTAATGGGTGGTTAATGAACTGTTTCAAGTTGATTAATTAATGTGAGATTCACACTTACCTTGCGCCAAGGGCAGCAAAATTTCGGCAAAGGCGTTTTTTTACAGTTGCAAACAAAAAAACGCGCAAGGATTTATGAAATGGTACCACCACCCCGGCTCGAACGGGGGACCTCTAGATCCACAATCTAGCGCTCTAACCAACTGAGCTATGGCGGCAACGTTCCATTCCCTAGCGCTGAGCCCGCTAAATTTCAACCATCAATCCATAAATGCGGTATTTTATTTACTTTGATGAACAAAACCTTAACGAAAGGTAGACGGCAAGGTTAAAAATTGATTAGTTTAGTTCATAAATAACCCAGAGATTTTGTTTTGAGCCAAACCGCCTTGCCCACCTTAGAAGACTTACGCAACGCGGCTCATGGTGCATGGCTTTGGGATGGTACGCTTGGGCGGATTGTCTGGGCTAATTCCGCGGGACTTAATCTTTTTGACTGCGCCTCGCTATTTGATCTCATCGATAGGCGATTCAACCCTCAAGAATCGGGCATTGTTGCAATCGCTGATCTAACGCAATCACTAGGTCGCGGCGAATTTCGGGATGTCGATCTTGATTTTCCGTCATTAGGCTTGGATGGTCCACTCGCCAGCCGGTGCAACATTCACAGTTTGGCAGATGGTAGAGCTGGTCTTCTGGTTGTTGAGTTGAAACCAAAAATTCTATCTTCCGAAGCAACATCGGTGTTGGCAGCTTTTGCCCATATGCCGCTGGCCGCCGCTTTTGTGGCCCGCGATGGCTCCATCTCAGGGCAGAATGCGGCTGCAAAATTATTGTTTGCACCTCAGGCATTATCATCCTTGCTGGGAAGTGACGCCCGCTCCGCATCAATTTTAAAACGACTGGAAAATGCAGGGCTCGTGAGCACCGTCGAAATGATCGCAGGCCGTGTGGGTCTACGCGAAGTTCGAATGACTTTGCAAAAGTTGAGCCGCGATGATGCGGCTTATGCATTTATCATGTTGGAAGATGTGACTGAGCGGCGCAATTTGGAACGGCAATTGGCTGGTCCAGTTCAAACAAATTCAAATGATACGGCGGCGTTTGAAGAACTGGCGCGCAGCCTGAAAGACACTATTCAAAAAGACAGCGATGAAAAGCAAGCGCTTCCGCAGAAGGCACTTGCAAAGCCAGAAATTGAACCCGCCCAACCAGCCATTCCAGCCAAGCCACGCACTGCAAATGTGCCTGCGGCTATTGCGAAAGCCTTGCAACAAAGTGGAGCAGCAATCGCAATTCAAAAAGACGGTATGCCCGCATTTGTAAGCCAATCGGCAGTTGACCTTTTCGGCTGCAGCAGCGAACAGAAGATGCTTGAAGACACAATGTTTTGGTCGTCGCTCGCAGCGGTAAAAACACATCAGCATGAGGCAAAAGTCAGTTTAAGCCAAAGTCGCGATGTGTCGATGAATGTTAAGGTGAGCAGCATTCCCTGGCTTTCAGGTCCAGCCGTGCAATATGTTTTTGAACCTGTAAAAGCTGAAGCCGTAAAGCCGCCCGAAGTGGCTGTGCCCGTAGTTGTTGCTGCGCCTTCCCAACAAGCCGAGCCAACGGTTGCTCTTGAGAGCGATCTCATGCAAATTTTGGATATTGCTTCAGATGGCATTGTGACGCTTGACCGCGAGGGAAAAATATTAAGTTTCAGTGCTGGTGCTGAAGCTATTTTTGGTTATCGCATTGCTGAAGTTTTAGAAAAGCCTTTGGTGGATTTTCTAACTTTACAAGGGCGTACGCTATTTAAAGATTATCTCGAAGGTCTTAATGGTCCGGGGCTTGGATCAGTTTTTAATGATGGGCGAGAAATGTCTGCCATTGTGAAACAGGGCGGCACAGTGCCGATATTTTTCACCTTGGGTCGACTGCAATCTTCAACATCGAGCGCAAGTTATGCCGCTGTTATGCGTGACATCACATCTTGGAAGCGCACCGAAAAAGAACTGCGTGAAGCCAAAGAAACCGCAGAAGAAGCGAGCCGACAAAAATCGGAATTCTTAGCGCGAATAAGCCATGAGCTGCGCACACCCTTAAACGCGATCATTGGCTTTTCTGAAGTGATGCAACTTGAGCAATTTGGCGAGCTCAAGAATGATAAATATCGTGGCTATGTCAATGACATATATTCTAGCGGTACTTATCTACTTTCCTTAATCAATGATCTGCTCGATCTTTCCAAAATTGAAGCGGGCAAAATGGAATTGAATTTCACGGCCGTGAGTGTGGTCGATGCCACCGAACATGCCGTAAAACTGTTACAAGAAACGGCAACGCGTGGCCGGGTTGTGGTGCGCCGTTCATTTGCTGAAAAATTGCCGCGTGTGGTTGCTGATCTGCGGGCTTTGCGGCAGGTGATGTTGAATGTCATTTCGAATGCCATAAAGTTCACCGATCCCGGTGGGCAAGTTATCATTTCATCGCAAGTCAACGCCAAAGGCGAGCTTTGTCTGAGCATAAAAGACACTGGCATTGGTATGAACGCGGCACAACTCAGAGAAGCCTTGGAACCCTTCAAACGTGTTGAAACCATAGGCCGCGAGACCCAAGGCACAGGTCTTGGTTTGTCGCTCACCAAAGCCTTGGTGGAAGCCAACCGCGCCAAATTTGAGATTTCCAGCGAAACTGGTCGTGGCACCCTGATTGAAATTGTATTTCCAACAACGCGGGTGTTGGCTGAGTGATTTTAATCGCCACGATCTTGCCGCAACTGGCGTTATAAGCCTGCATGATGAAACGATTTTTATTCCACCCATTCAGTTTTGTGGCCTTGCTCCTTCTTATTATGCTCGGCGCTTGGATGTCATATTTTCCAGTTTTAGTTTCTGGCCGATTCGCGAAAAATTTCGCTGCTAAAATCGGGCGCAGTGTCGAGGTGCAAAAGGGAGCAGGTTATGTCTTTTCCCCAGTCTTTGGGATCGGCCTCAATGATGTGAGTTTTGCAGGCGCTTCGGCTTTGGCTGAACCTGTGGTGAGAGCAAAACAACTGATTATTCCAATTACGTTTGGTCAAATTTTTTCGAGCCAATTTTCAATTGAAACTTTAATTTTAAATGACGCCGATGTTGCTGTTACAATCAATGCGCAAGGTCACTCTAATGTCTTGATTGAACTCAACCCCACAACTGAAAAGACAGATGTAAATGCTGTGGTTGCACAGCCAATCACAGTGACAGTTTTAAACAGTCGATTTCATTTTTCAGACGAGCGCACCACGTCGGCCTTTAAACTTGAACAAGTTTCGGGCGCTGCGCAATTCCTGAATGATGGTGGTTTAACATGGCGCGGCACCACAGCGCTCAATTCGCAATTCATCACGATTGATGCTACCCTCGGTTCGATTGCCAGAAGCTTTGCCGAAGGCTCACCTTTGGACTTAAATATTGATGGAGTTGCAAGTGCTTTGGCGTTTTCGGGCCGCATTGCAACTGCCAACAGTCTGAATTTGGCCGGGACCGCCGATCTTTCATCGCAGGACGCACCCCGATTGTTGCGCTGGTTAGGGGTTGATATCAAAGGGCTAAATGATAACAAAACTTTGACGCTTTCTGGCCCATTGGAAAGCAGCGGTTCAGTTTTCAAATTTAAGGACGCTGCGCTGTCCTATGCCGCGATGCAAGCCAAGGGCGACTTAACGTTTGCCGCTGGAAAGTTGAGGCCCAAACTAAGTGCTAACCTTGCATTCAATACTTTGAATTTTGATGCTTACAAAACGAACGGCCTTAAAGCTGGGCCCGGCTGGGACGAACGGCCTTTTAATCTAGACGATTTCGGAGCAATCGACGCAGAGTTTTCGGTATCAACAACAACACTAAAATACAATGGTCTCGAGTTGGGGTCGAGCAGTTTGGAGGACAGTTTAAAAGATCATATGCTAGACGTAACGATGCAAGGCGAGGCGCAATCTGGCGGTTCAGTCAAAATTGTTGCCGCATTGGACCTACACCAAAATCCTGCAAAATTCAATTTGACTTTAGATTTGAACCGCGTTGAAGCCACTGAAATTCTTGGTGGGCTTTTAGATACAAAATTTGTCAGCGGTCCGCTCACGCTCACGTCCACACTGAGCAGTTCAGGCACAAGTCAGGCCGCGCTCATTTCAAATCTTTCGGGCACAGTTAATGCCGCGATTGAAAACGGCGCGTTGAGCGGTGTTGATTTGCGCAACACATTGGCGAGCGTTGCTGCAAATCCACCCGAAGGATGGGGAGGAGAAACAACGCCAATTGTTCGTGCTCAATTAAGTGCTACTGTTTTGGAAGGCGTGGCCACACTGGGTGACAACCAATTCGAAGGTGCCGGATTATCGCTTCAAAGCACCGGTGAAATTGATCTTTTGCGGCAGTCATTGAATCTAAGTGTTGTCCCAAAAGCTTTAAGCCCGATTAGCATTTCTGGCCCATGGTCAAAGCCAAAAATTAGGTTAAAATAAATTATGATCAAAGTGCAGCAGGAAATTTTTGATGTCGGTGCTGAGCTTCAGGCGCTCAAAGCACAGCGCACCGATATTGGTGGCACAACTTTGTTTGTAGGTTCGGTTCGAGATCTGTCCGACGGCGCACATGTGGCGTCGCTGACGCTCGAACATTATCCTGGCATGACAGAAGCAGCACTTGTTGAGATTGAGGCTGAGGCCCGGGCCAAATGGCCGTTGCAAGATGTGCTGATCATTCACCGCTACGGCACGTTGCTGGCGGGAGAAGATATTGTGTTGGTCATTGCCTGTGCCGAACACCGTGAAGCGGCTTTTCAAGCGTGTGAATTTTTGATGGATTGGTTGAAAACCAAAGCTCCATTTTGGAAACTTGAGGCTGGATCAGCTGGTGAAAAATGGGTCGACTCGAAAGCCAGTGACGATGCCGCTGCTGCTCGCTGGAAAACATCAGCACCTTGAGTCGCGTGCGGCCTCTTTGGCGAACATTGGTCGACACCATTGTGTTTCTAGCACTCTGCTTTTTAGTAATGCTGGCCTTGCAAATATACAATGGCGAAAAAATCGACCAAGGTTCAATTGCCGTGATTGATGGCGACTCGCTGCGCGAAGGCAAAACTGAAATCAGACTCTACGGAATTGACGCGCCGGAATATCGCCAAAACTGCAATGACCAAAATGGTGTGTCTTATGCGTGTGGCAAGCGCGCTGCTGATGAACTTCGCCAGTTGGTGCGCTCTGGTCAGACACTTTGCAAAGGCCGTGAGATCGATCGTTATCGGCGATCTGTGGCTACCTGCCAGAACGGCGACATAAATTTGAATTCTGAAATGGTGAGGCGCGGTTGGGCCGTGGCTTTTGTACAGTTTGGTGTCGACTATGTGCTGATCGAGAAACAGGCCCGCGCCGCCAAACGCGGTCTTTGGGCAGGGAAATTTGAAGAACCTGCAACTTACCGCAAAAGAATGCGCCCCATGCAAAGCGATGCCGTTGGTGTGAACGACTGGCAACCTGATTAAAAATTTGGAGCATGGTGCTGCCGGGCAGGATTGAATTCAGCAAGCAGCAATTTAAATCATAACATATTCAATAGCTTAACTTTAGCTACCCGAAACAGTTTCGTACCACACATCTGTACTGCGTTCAAGAGTCAGTTTCAATCCATCAAGAAGACATCACAAATCTATCAGCTCGATTCTTGTTCTGAAGCCGCCTCGAAGTAGCGACGGTTAAGTTCACTAGATGTCTTGATTGCATCTAGATTTAACGTTGGGTCCACGTCTTCACCTACATATAGCCTGTCACTAACTCGCTTTACCTTTCCATCCGTTAGAAGCTGTTCAACATGTGAAACAACAATCAAGTGATGACCGTGAATCACATCGTTCCCACATGGGCAATCGCCAGCTTGAGGCTCATGTTTCCATCTACCTTCACCATCTATCATATAGCTGCGACCAGCGGACAATCCGTAACCTCGTGGTCTCCTACCAGCATAACCTACAAGTACCTCAGACAGCACAACGCAATGCTCTGACTTTAGCTCCAAGCATATGCCCTTGCTATATTCGGCCACATCGGTTCTATGTGGATAGAGAACAAGGTTGTCGATTTCGACTATGATTGAACTCTGTTTTCGAAGTAATGCAGTCATGTTTGGAAAGTTTAGCCCACCTTCAGCAGCAACTCCGTAGTACATCCACTCAGCCATCAAAATGTAAGTCGCACAGTCAAATGGTCCAGTATTGCCGTGCTCATTTGACAACCAGAATGGGTAGTAAAAAGTCGTTGCAGGCGCATGCCTCTTGGTTGGTAACCAGCCATATTCAGGAAGTTCAAGGCCACGTTTGAAGAATGACATGTTTAGTTTGTCGTTACCATCACTTTTAATTAGACTGTGAACCCATGGTTGAGACAATAGAGCGGCTAAGACTGGATCATCACTAGCGGTAGGAAAAAGGTCGCCCTGAACATTAAAACCATTCTTCGATGCGTATGCAACTAAAAGCTCAGTCGGCAGTAAGAGTTTTGCTTCAATGCAATCGGTGGGGAGAGTTGACTTCAATGGCCCGACCATCCAAGCACCTTGGGTCATGTATCGAGTCGATCCGTTTGCTAGCACAACTTCATTGAGATTGACTGCTTCAATAGAGTGGCCACGAAGTGCCTTCTTGCTTATGATGTAAACAACTCCAACTCCGTTGTTTGGCACATAGTCAGCAGCAAGGTGCACCGCGAATACAGGGTCTTCCCAGCAGTCCTCAGTAAGATTTATTTGGAGCTTTGAAGTGAATGCATTGGCGGCGAACCAACATGCTACTGCTGCGCTTGATGTGGAGTCTATGAAGAAAGACCGCCAACCATAATGTTGCAGAATTGCTTGATCAGTTGCTAAGTCAGGTCGGTCATCAAACTGGTTCACGTGATATTGAAGAAGCGTTCTTGCGTGGTAAGACCACTTCAGCATGTTTGGTGGCACACATCCATTTCGACTGAATGAAGTCGATAAAGTTGGTTGCTTCTTATCATCTAAATATTCTCGGGTTTGACCTCTAAACAAATATGCAGGTCCCAAGCCGTCAAAGTACTCTGACAGTTGTTCGACAGTTTCAAAACTTAGAATCTTCATGCCCGCCGACTCCTCATGCCGTGCAGTTCTTACTGGAACTTTCGCAGTAAGGTTATGGCTTGAATGAATTGGAAAAGCAAAATGTTGCGTCACTGGCATAAGTTTGGCGCGAAGTGACCGGAAAGACCTCGGAAATATGGTAAAATATCAGACCGTTTCTTAGGGTATGCTCACGTGATGGTGCGAGCGCTTTTTCTCCATGCATCACGCTTTGCTGCAAACCGCTGCGGACATTCCGTATTGGGCAAGTTCCACCGCTCCTTGGCAACTCAGTCAACTTTGGTTTTGAGCGAATGCTTCACCTCTGGCTTGAGCACAATGCCCACCGTCGGGAGTTCGCTACGCTTGTCTTTGAGATCACGCGGAACCAGATTGCGCAGCCACTATTTATCGGTCTTCGGATGCTTCCACGGGCGGTTTTCCTAAGCCCACTTTGCACCACCGGGGAGCTAAAGAGACATAAGATCAACAAGTCACTGATATTGTTTGAAAATGAATGGTGCTGCTGGGCAGGATTGAACTGCCGACCTCATCATTACCAATGATGTGCTCTACCACTGAGCTACAGCAGCCTAAACTTGGCTGCTACATGCCACAGCTTCTTGCCTTTCGCAACCCTTGTGATTACGCTTGGGCCATGATTGAAAAAGTGACCCCACAAAAAACTTTGGAGCGCAAAAAGCGTGAAGCAGAGGCGCTTAAAGCCAATATGAAGAAGCGCAAAGAACAGGCCAAGTTGAAAGCAGAATCAGAAGATAGCTAATGTTTGCTGTCATCTTCATCGGGCTTTTCGCCATCAAAATGAAATTTTTCGATTTTTGGCGAAAAATCATAGAGCGCAGCACGGTCGATGCCCATATCCCAAAGAATGTGGTGATCAAGTTCGCGCAAATGTTTCACTTGCAAATGAACAGCACTTTCACTGTGAATGGCGGCAATCTTATCAGACACCCAGTGGCTGATATCTGCGATTGCCTTGACGGGCGATACATGTGGAAAGTGGACACGGTTTGGCATAATCAATTCCTCCGTTGGCCCCCGGAATGATTGACTGTTTGGCGATGTAGTTACGTGTAAGTCGAAGGTGGTTAACACATATTAACTTGAAATTAAACAGACTTAAAATTGCATGTTTTTCCGGTCACAAGTTGCAGAATATGCTCTGCCCAAGCAATTTGCAATTGAGGCTTGCCCCACTTAGGCCATTTGTGCTTGTTAGCGCCAGAAATAAGCTCATTTTACAAGGATTCTAAACTATGGACCGTATCCGCATTCGCGGTGGCAATAAACTGAATGGCACAATTGATATTTCGGGCGCAAAAAATGCAGCCCTGCCATTGATGATCATCCCTTTGCTCACTGCCGACCCCGTTACACTCCATAACGTGCCACGGCTGGTGGATGGGGCACGGCTGCAACGGATATTACAAAACCACGGCGTTGATATTACCACCGCTGGAAAGCGCGTGGGCCAACATGGTGCTGCTGGCGAAACCTTAAAAATTTCGGCCAAGACCATCATTGACACCACCGCACCTTATGATCTGGTTTCTAAAATGCGCGCGTCCTTCTGGGTTCTGGGTCCGCTGATTGCACGAATGGGCGAAGCCAAGGTTTCGCTGCCTGGTGGCTGCGCCATCGGCACACGGCCTGTGGACATGCACATTATGGCCATGGAAAAACTTGGCGCTGAATGTGTGATCGAGCAAGGCTATGTAATTGCCAAAGCCAAAAAGGGCCTCAAAGGCGGGCACATTTCATTTTCAAAAGTTACTGTAGGTGCAACTCATGCCGCATTGATGGCTGCGGTTTTGGCGCATGGCGATACAGTGATTGAAAACTGTGCCACTGAACCGGAAATCACCGACGTTGCCGAGTGCCTTGTGAAAATGGGTGCTAAGATTGAAGGCATTGGCACACGCACGCTGAACATTACGGGTGTGACCAGCCTGCATGGTTGCGAACACACCGTGGTTGCTGACCGCATTGAGACAGGCACTTATGCCATGGCTGTGGGCATGACCGGCGGTGACGTTCTGTTGCGCGGTGCACGTGCTGACACTATTGAAAACGTAATTCTCACCATGCAACGTGCTGGCATTGATGTTTCGGTCGAAGACCAAGGCATTCGCGTGAAGCGCAATGGCTCTGGCATTTTGCCGGTTGATGTGACCACAGACCCCTACCCCGGTTTCCCGACCGACATGCAAGCGCAGTTTATGGCCTTGATGACCATGGCCAAGGGCAAGAGCCACATTCGCGAAACAATTTTTGAAAATCGCTTTATGCATGTGCAGGAACTCGCCCGTCTGGGTGCCGACATTCACATGCATGGCGACATGGCCGAAGTGCGCGGTGTTGCCAAGCTTACGGGCGCTGATGTGATGGCAACGGATCTTCGCGCTTCAGTATCGCTGATCATCGCAGGGCTAGTAGCCGAAGGCGACACCATGTTGCACCGCGTTTATCATTTGGACCGTGGCTTTGAAGCTTTGGAAGAAAAGCTGCAAGGTGTGGGTGCCGAAGTTGAGCGAATTGCTGGAGCTTAGACCATGTTGCGCTTGACGGCCCAAGACAGCGACGACCTTTCAGTTATTTCTGCCCAGATGCAGGATGCTGTGGTGAAGCTTGCTGATTTTAGTTTCAACGTGAAGCGCCGAGAATTTGCCGTCGTGGCCAATCGCTTTGCGTGGGACGCTTTGCCGACCAAACAACGGCGGCGCACGGGTTTGCATTTTGAAAGTGTCTTAGCAGCACAGCGGTCTGGATTTGCAAAATCCGACAAGAACACCATTCTGTCTTTGTTGGCCATTACTTTCACGGCAACAAATTCACCATCGGGGTTTATTGATCTGGCTTTTTCAGCAGGTCATTCCATCCGGCTTCATGTTGAATGTTTGGCCGCTGTGATGACCGACATGGGGCCTGCGTGGTCCACCGACCATCAGCCGGAGCATGCGGACTGATATGCCACCACGCAAAAATCGCCTGATCAGTATTGATATTGATGAGAGCATTGGCCCCAGCCCTTCGCTGGAAGCCGAACAGGACCGCAAATTGGCGGTGCAAGATTTGCTGGAGTTTAACCAATTCAGTTTGAGTAATGGTTTGGACGGGCCGTATGCGTTGCGCCTTTCAAGCATGGACAACCGCTTGATGTTTCAGTTTCAATGCGGCGGTGAGGCCAAGAAATTTGCCATCGGCCTTTCGCTCACGCCGTTCCGGCGCATCGTAAAAGACTATTTTCAAATCTGCGATAGTTATTTGATGGCCGTAAAGGGCTCTAACCCGCAACAAATTGAAGCCATAGATATGGCCAGACGCGCGCTGCACAATGATGGCAGCACGCTGTTGCAAGAGCGCTTGGCAGGCAAAGCCGAAATGGATTTTGATACGGCGCGGCGGCTATTCACATTGGTCTATGCTTTGCTGTGGCGGGGCGTGTGATATGAGCGCAAAATTGCCATCCGCAGTTTTGTTCGCCTGCACGTTAAATGCCATTCGCTCGCCCATGGCCGCTGCCATTTTGCACCACCAGCTTGGCCATAAAATCTATGTAGCATCAGCAGGCATCGCCGCTGGCGACCCAGACCCGTTTGTGGGTTTGATTATGGATGAGATCGGCATCGATCTCAAAAAACACCGCCCGCATAGTTTTGAAGATTTAGAAGATTCAGCGTTTGATTTGCTCATCACGCTTTCAAATGAAGCCGAACTGCGGGCCAAAGACATGTCGCGCACAATGGCCATTCAAGTTGAAAACTGGCCGATTGATGATCCGTCGAGGGTGACTGGTTCGAGGGAGCAGATTTTAGATAGTTACAGAGCCGTGCGCGATGATCTGGTGAAGCGCGTGACGGCACGGTTTTCACAGGGTGGAGTTGACCCTCTGGATTGAATTACCAATAAGTGGTATCGTTGCGACAGGAGTGAATCATGTCAAAAAATACATCCGTTGTTCTCGGTAAAGATCAAGATAAGTTCATAAAAATGCAAATCAAGAGCGGGCGGTTTGCATCAGTCAGTGAAGCGATGCGCGCTGGTTTGCGATTGCTTGAAGAGCAAGAATTGAAGGTACAAGCGCTGCGTGCCGCGATTATTAAAGGTGAGCAAAGCGGCCCCGCAACTGATTTTGATATGAATGAATATCTCGCCAACAAACGCCGCGTTGCCTGATGACGCGCTTGCGCCTCACACCGCAAGCTCGAAACGACCTTGACGGTATATGGGAGTATTCAGTCAGGCAGTGGAGTGTCGATCAAGCAGAAGCCTATTTGCGAACACTTAACTCAACACTGCAACTCTTGACCGAGCAACCTGAACTTGGCCTCAACATTGATGACATCCGCGAAGGCTATCTGAAGTTTCCTTCTGCCTCGCATCTCTTTATTTATCGCATAAAGCCAGACTGTATTGAAATCATGCGCATATTGCACAAGAGTTCTGATGTGGTTCGACATGTGTGAAATAATTTTGTTGAATTCAATTGAATTAGCATCATAACTAAAGTTAAATACATGCACTAGCACCGCATTACTAATATGTGCACTGTCACCGTAATTCCAATCATTCCAAGTTTGCTTAATGCTGTAGCTAGTACCATCAGGTGCGTTGTATGCAGATTCCAATGCCAGTAGAATTTGCTCGTAAGCGCTGTCGCCCGGGTTACCGAAATGACTGTCAATTGTTAGACGAGCTTTAATTTGCTCAAAAGTTCTTATGGTCATTCGATGTGCCTTTTCTAATTTTCAATCCGTGTATTAATCAAACTGCTTAACTTTATAGGTCTTCAAATCGACTAACGAGCTTACATCAAGAATTGAATTGTAAACTAAGCTCTTAGATTCTTTTGATGCGAACTGTTCTGCAAGAGCGAGCATCAGTTGGACTTGAAAAATGTTGGCATGTCCGATCAATTGCCTAAGATTACGATCTAACTTAAAAGAGAATGCACCGGTATCCGAGCTCAAATGATTCGACCTGACGGTTGATAATAGCCAGAATAAATCAGAAGGATACTCATGAGCTATTAGTTGTTTGACATATTCTTGCCGCTTGTTGATTTCTGTATAATCTCGAAATCCGATATTTGAAATTCCCTTTGGGTGGCCTTCAAGAGCAATAACAGATTTTTCATAATCTACTGGCCAATTTCGCATCTGCTCTGTTGTGCTTGATACAATACCTTGAACCACTGGTCGCACGCCAGCGAGAAAAGCTTGATCAGAGATAAGTTGGCGTTGGTTGTAAATTACAACTGCAGCCAATTTGCAATCAGCGGTAAGTTTCAGTCTCAACCATGGGCTTGATAGAGTTCGCAGTTCAGTTGAGGTGTTCGGGAAAGCTGCAAGAAGATCAAGAATGGTCGGATGCTTTTCAGTAAATGCAGTTTTGTACCAGCTGTCATCCAAGATATAAGTAATCGAAACATCCGCTTCACCGGAATTTACAAGTTTCAGTTCATAATCTGGTGATATTAATTTCAAAAATGGAGCCAACGTCGCAACGCTATAAGCCCACTTGTTGAGATCAGGTGTCGAACCTCCTGTGTCGCGTTCGTCAAGTGAATAGGTTTTAAAATGGCAATTTGCCAAAATTTGGTTTTGGGCCATCGCAGAAACTGACGTTTCGAAAACCAAAATTACAACTATAAAACTCCAGGCTATAAGTTTGGAAAACAACAATCGATTTGACATGTCCACTTCTCACTTTCACTTTACAACATTACTAACTTTAACACGGCGAACGCTAAAAGAAATTGTGGGTTCAGGCCACCTGTCTATCGAATACGGTGACAGTGCACATATATGTTGCGCCGCGTTCAGATCCCGCACTGAAATCTGTCATCGAAATCCTTGTCACACACTTAAGCCACCTCAAGTCTTTCACGCGCGGCACTTGCCATAAAGGCGGACCGGGTGAGGCCACGGCGAGATGCTTCAGCGTCAATGGCGGCAAGTAGCCCGGCATCAAAGGTGAGATTGGCACGAACCGTACGACCCTCATCTAATACCACAGGAACAACGACCGCCACTTCATTGCGCATAACCTCAATTTCACCCGCCTTTAAAACCTGCGCCATGCTGCGGGGTTTGGGTTGGGGCTTATTTTTTAGAATGCGATGGCTAATCCAATCTCTTGCTGCCGACATAGCATCAGACAGAGCCGCTTCTGGCGTTGCACCAGCGCCATAGCAACCCGGAAGATCTGGAATGCGAATGCCGTAAGCTTTACCACTGCCATCAAGAACACCAATATACTGGGTCATTTTATCCATCCTGCTTTTTTGGCTATATCGCGCGCCACACCGGGGGAAAGCTCGCGGTGGCGCCGCACGATCAACGTAATCTCTTTTCGGTCCGCATGGTCAAATTTATCGTGCCGGCCACCATGGGTTTTGGCCCAGCCTTCACGTTCTAAACGTGCAATAATTTTGCGGGTGTTTGTCTCATTCCCCATGAGCTAAGCAATAGCTGAATTGAACTTTAATGTTAAGATTATGCGCATTATAATACGCACACATCAGACTATCGATAGATTTCAACTTCAGAGACAGCGCCTCACTGCCCCCAAACAGCACTGCGGATTCAACCAGCTTGACATTGTTCACTATATGTTCTATTGCGGAATCGCGGAGGATTTGTGTGTCATGGATTGGGCCAGAGCTGTTGACATAAACCGTGTTGCTCTCACCCGCATTGTTGCAGAGATTTTTGCTTTGCTGGGGTTGATGGGTGGCGGCAGTTTGGACCGTTTGCCCCAAGCCATTTATCTGGCGGCGGAGCGTTTGTTACGCCCCACGGAATCAGCGTTGCGCCGGCTGATTGTGATTGCGGCGCGAGGCTTGGTTGTGAAACCCTTAACCAAACGTCCCATGGCAAAAGGGCTGGTCATCGCGAGCAAGGGTTCAGGAATAATGTCCTTTCCGTTGTTTGACAAACGCAAAAGATTTGATTTCGGCACTGCGGAAAACCCACTCTTTGTAAAAGTTCAAACCTATCAGAACAATCCCTTCAATCTGTTCAATCAGCTGGTGCAATCAAGACCGTCTGAACACACGAGCGATCTCAAGGCCACGTACCTGTCTCGAAGATTGGCCGCTGTTGCCCACGCGCTCGAAACGCTGCCGCGCCAGGCACAACGCTTGGCCCGCTGGAACGCGCGGCGCAAAACGATTGAGAACCCTAAATTCACCTCCCCGTTACGCCCCGGCCCGCCGCCAGGCTTCCGCAACAAACCAAGCGCCGAAGTGGATTTCGTTCTCCAAGAATGTCACGCGCTGGCTTTTGACGCGCTCAGAGAGGATTCATCTTGAGATCGGACTTTCACCAGATTTCATCACTTCACAGTCGTTCTGGCGAAAGCCGGAACCCAGACTCACGGCCTCGCAAGCAAAAATCGGAACCCGCATGTGCCGTGCTTGATTTTAACCTCATAACAGTCCATTGAGAGCCCAAGATTTGCATCAATAGGAATTCGAATGGCTAAAGAAGAACTGCTGGAGTTTGAGGGCACTGTTGCCGAACTTCTGCCTAACGCTACATTTCGTGTGGCTTTAGATCACAATAAGCACGAAATTATTGCTCACACCTCTGGCAAAATGCGTAAAAACCGCATTCGCGTGTTGGCTGGCGACCGCGTGATGGTCGAAATGACGCCCTATGATTTGACCAAGGGCCGCATCAACTATCGGTTTAAATAAGAGTGGTCGACTCTAAAGCCCGTCTTGTGCTTGCCAGTGCTTCGCCGCGGCGCTTGGCGTTGCTTGACCGCATTGGGCTGGCGCCAGACCTTCTGAACCCGGCTGATATTGACGAAACTCCACTGCGCCGCGAAACGCCGCGTCGCTTGGCCATTCGCTTGGCTGAAGGAAAAGCCGAAAAAGCCAAGGATGCGCCCCAAGTTAAGAATATGGGCAGCGGCGTTTATATCTTGGGCGCTGACACTGTTGTGGGGCTTGGCCGCCGTATTTTGCCCAAGGCTGAAACTTATCAAGAAGCCTCTGATTGTTTGGCGCTTCTCTCAGGCCGTTCGCACTGGGTTTATTCGGCTGTGTGTTTGCTATCCCCGGATGGCAAGAAAACCACACGCTGCTCTGAAACCAAAGTGCGCTTCAAGCGCTTTTCGCGCGAAGACACTGAAAGCTATTTGAAGAGTGAAGAGTGGCGCGGCAAAGCTGGCGGTTATGCCATTCAAGGCCGGGCCGAGGCTTTTGTGCGCTATCTGGCGGGATCCCATTCCGGTGTGATTGGCCTTCCCCTTTATGAAACTGTTTTGCTGTTACAAGGTGCAGGATTTCCGGTTCACCATGCTTGGATGACCCACATTTCCGACGGGATTTGAGTTGTGGTTGAACCTGTCACTTTTCATCCGCGCAAGCCTTGCCCAATTTGCAAAAAACCATCGCAGCATAAATTTCATCCGTTCTGTTCCAATCGCTGCACACAAGTGGATTTAAGCCGCTGGTTGGGCGGCAAATATGCCATTCCCGCATCGCCGGGCGACGATGATGAAAGTGCTGGCAGCGAATAATCCACACTTAGAATTTGGCGTTAGGCCTTACTCAATTGTTACCCTATAGTCTGATGGCGCGTTGTGAATCGGCCTTTAAGAGCCGAGACAACCTTTTTCAATCGCCTCAGGGAGGGGGCATAATTATGGCATCACCTGCACGCATTGGCATGTCGAAAGACGAGAAATTCGTCATTTTCGCATCCTCAACCGGTACCGTTTTTGAATGGTATGATTTTTATCTCTACGCAACCTTGGCCCCGTTTTTTGCGGCGCTATTTTTTCCACCCGGCAATGATACTGCCGCTTTGCTGTCCGCCTTTGCGACTTATGCCGCTGGCTTCTTGGTGCGCCCATTCGGCGCCCTCGTGTTTGGCCGCTTGGGCGACATGATCGGACGGAAATATACATTCCTTGTCACGATGGTGGTGATGGGCCTTGCCACGTTTGCAGTTGGTTTATTGCCAACATTTGCAGCGATTGGGTGGTTAGCCCCTGTGTTGCTCGTGGGTCTACGCCTGTTACAAGGCTTGGCACTGGGTGGCGAATATGGTGGTGCGGCAACTTATGTGGCCGAACACGCGCCAAATGGCAGCCGTGGCTATTCAACCAGCTGGATTCAAACCACAGCAACAATCGGCTTCTTCCTGTCGTTGATGGTAATCTTGATTTGCCGCAACACGCTTTCAACAGCTGATTTTGCGACATGGGGCTGGCGTATTCCATTCCTCGTCTCTGCGGTTCTTTTGATCTTCTCAATCTGGATTCGGTTGAAGCTGAACGAGTCGCCTGTGTTCCAACGCATGAAGTCTGAAGGCAAGGCCTCTAAGTCTCCGCTGACAGATTCGTTCCTCAAAGCTCCAAACAACAAATATGTATTGTTGGCTTTGCTGGGTGCCACCATGGGCCAAGGCGTTGTTTGGTATACTGGTCAATTCTATGCGCTTTTCTTTCTCACAATTTCGCAAAAAGTTGATTTCCAAACCGCTTATATCATGATTGCGATCTCGCTTATTATCGGCACACCGTTCTTTGTGTTCTTTGGTGCCCTGTCTGATAAAATTGGTCGCCTCAAGATTATTCTTGCTGGTTGTTTAATTGCTGCTCTCACCTACTTCCCACTATTCGGTTGGTTGGCTGAGGCTGTGAACCCTAATCTTTCGGCCTATCAAGCGAAAACCAATATTACGGTCAATGTTGATCCGGCTGAATGCCACTTCAATGTTTTCGTAGGTCCGTGGTCGAAATTTGGAGATTGCGATAAGGCCAAGGATTTCTTGACCAAGTCTGGCTTGTCTTTCACATCAACAGCAGGAGCCGCCGGAACCAAAGCCTCAATTGATATTGGCGGCACTAAAGTCGAAGGCTTCTCACCTTATGCTTGGTCAAAAGCACTTGCTGATTCTGGATATCCTTTGGTGAAGATTGCATCTTCAACGATTGATCTTGATAAAGCTGGTGCTGACGCGTTGGCTCCACTGCAAGCAGACAAGAAAACAGCCGATATTATGAAGCTGCTTTCCGACGCTCGTATGGCCAAGGATGCAACACTTAAGAAAATGGCAGCAATCACCAACGTTGATAGTGTGGTGGTAGCAGCTGATGGATCGGCACAAGTGACGGTCAGCGAAGTGGCTGCCGGAAATGCTGATAAGGCCAAAATCAATTGGGCTAAGGCTGTCGCCATCCTGACAGTGATGATGCTTTATGTGACAATGGTTTACGGTCCGATTGCGGCATTCCTCGTTGAAATGTTCCCGACCAATATTCGCTACACGTCCATGTCTTTGCCCTATCATATCGGCAACGGATGGTTCGGTGGCATGTTGCCTTTGCTGGCCACAGCCATCGTAGCATGGACAGGAAACATCTATGCTGGCCTTTGGTATCCCGTAGTGATCGCCTTGATCACAGTGGCCGTTGGCTTCTTCTTCCTAAAGGACACGAAAGATGTCGATATCGCCAAATTCTAAACTTTAACATCGCCCTTGAAACCCCGCTTTTCGGCGGGGTTTTTTTTGTGCATTGGGGAGTTGCCATGGCCCGTTCGTTTGCCTATACAGCCTTCACTAAGAGGTAAGCGCTGAACGTAGTGTGTACTTCAAGTGTGCCCGAGTAGCTCAGTTGGTAGAGCAGCGGATTGAAAATCCGCGTGTCACTGGTTC